>NZ_JCAKFQ010000005.1:0-261839 GCF_059509875.1 Halomonas sp. LMYGS-3
TCTGGTACTCTCTCATTGGGAACATCCTATCTCTTGGCGGAGACTGGAGGTTCCCTTTGACCGCAGCACACGGTCAAACCTCGGGTAGTCCCCCGGCAAAGCCGGGGGATTACCTTATTTATTTACGATGCTGCGTCTGGTATGGAGATCGCCGCAATACCGGGACCGCGGCCTGACGAGGCCGTTCTATCGAACGATGCTGCGCGGATACTGACAGCGTACTATGTTCGCGAAGACGAAGGCGCCTCCCGGGACCGTGCGCGAGTCGTTCTCTGGAACATCGAGGAAGGTCGGGCGATCTGGACCGAGGAACTCGGGACCAGGGCGATGCCAGCGCGGCTCATGGCGCTGCCGGGTGGCTTTTTCGTGGCCCAAGGCATCGGAGCCGACGATGGCTACATCGCGCCTTGGATCCGCTACTTCCCGGCGGACGGCGACGGGCCGTGGAGCCCCGCCGGTGAGGACCCCGTCCGATTCGAGCATCTCGCGACAGACCCGGGGGCGAATGTCACCCTCCTGCACGATCACGAGGCCATCGAGCTGCGTGATGCTGCGTCAGGAAACCGGATCTGGCGACGGGCTCGAAGCTTTATTGGCGGCGGGTCCGTGCCTATCGAAGCCGCATTCCTGCCGAATCGAGCGGGTGTTGCCGTAGCCGAAAGCGGCTATGGGAATCCCAAGCAAAGGCTGCGCATTTTCAGCCTCGACACGGGCCGGGAGTCTCTGAGCCGCGAAGGGACAGCTTGGGCCCGGAGCATCGCCGTAACCCGTGACGGCTCGTCGGTGGTGCTCGCGCTTGAAACCGATGAGGGCGCTGCGCTTTCGGTCATCCGCATCGCGGATGGGATGGAACTCAAACGCATCCCTCTCATAGACACTCCGGTGACCATCAGAACCCTGCCAGACTCGGCCCAGGTCGCGATTCGATATTCCTCCTCCATTCTGGAAATTCGCGACCTTGATAGTAGCGAAACGCTGCGACGTTTCGATATGGCGATCACTGCCGATGCATCCGCTCATGCGACGCGTGCTCAGCGCGCCATCACCCAGAAGGGAAACGCTCTTCGCCTTTGGGATACGGCCGCGCTAGGCGAGATAGCGCCCCCAATGGTCGACGGCAAGATCAGGCATCCACGGATTTCCCCCGACGGGGCGCGAGTCGCCTACGCCTTCGAGAGTGCCGAGACCGGCTCCGGCATCAGGCTTCTGGATGTCGACGCCGAGGATCAGGCGCGCACGATCCCGGCGGAGGATGTCCGCGGCCTGGACTTTTCTCCCAACGGACGATGGCTCGCGATCCAAGGGGGGCAGCACACGGTACGCATCGCCGATGTGGAGACCCTGGCGACCCGGCTGACGGTCCGCGCGCTTTCGACGGGAGACATCAGTCAGGTCGGCTTTACGGGCGACGGCTCCTTCCTCTTCGTTGTCGAGAGGGCGAGATACGTCGGCCGCGGTATGCAGAATCATCGTTGGGGTCTCAGGGCGTTCGCGGTTGCCACTGGCCGAGAGGTTGCACGCCGCGACGTGTCCGGAGCAGGGATCGCAACCGTCCCGGCGTCAGCCGAGATTATCTTCCGCGACGTTGATCGCCGTCTGAGACGGATGCGCCTTCCCGGCGATCCGCTGGACACCTGGCTTGCAGCAAGCGCTGACGATGTTGCCACAGCACCCGACTCCACGATCGCTCTCACGGTTTCGTATTGGAATGCGGATCAGGTTTTCGACGCCAGTGCCGGCCCAATCATGAACCTGACGACGGGCGACGAGCCCTACAACGTTCTGGCGGCAGACCTCTCCTCGGACGGGCGTCACGCGCTGCTGTCGCTGCGGGAGCGGGATTGGTCTGACGCTTCCCCAGGAGTTCTGAGCGTGCGCGAGACGGCAACCGGGAACGAGGTTGCTCGGCTTACGCGGGAGCGACACTTCTGGTCCGTCAAGCTCGCCGGGAAGGATGTGGCCCTGTTGTCCGAACTAAGAGATAGCTACGTCGATGATCCTCGGTGGCAGCTTGTGTGGTGGAACTGGCGATCTGGAGAGACGCAGACACTCGTGGCCGACAATCCGGTGACCGGGATCGAGATCAGTCCCGACGGCCGACTCTTCGCGACGGCCGAAGGTAGTCAGGACGACAACTCCGAGAACCGGCGCATCTTGGGTGACCGGCTGGTCCGGGTCTGGGACGTCGCGACCGGCGAGGAGCTGCTTCGAGTGTCGACGGAGTTCACCTTCGCCAGGCTCGCCTTCTCGCCGGACAATCGTTTCCTGGCGGTGATGGAGAAGGCCTCGGGGCTCGTCGTGGATCTCGAGACTGGCCGGGTCGCGCTTACGCTCGGCCCCGCGCATAAGGCGAGGCCGGACGGAACGCCTCATATCGTGAACGACATCATCCCGATGCAAGTGAACCGGCTTTGGCCGGGGTTCACCGAAGGCGGCGGGAGCCTGGTCGTAGTCACCGAGGCAGATATCGTCATGCATGATCTCGAGACCGGTAAGACGACGAGCCTGCCCGAGGCCGAAGCGATCAAGGGCGCCTCCTTCTCGGCGGATGGCCGCTTCGTTGCGGTCATCGCGGGCGATGCAGCTCGGATCTGGGACCTGACCACGCATGCCTTGGTGGCCAACATGCCGGTGAACGGCCTTCGCTCACTCCATTTCGCCGGGCCGGACGCCTCGAACTTGCTCGCCCTCGGGAATGCCGGTGTCGTGCGTCTGAACTGGCGACCGGAAGAACTTATCGGGCTCGCTTGCCGCGCCTTCTCCCACGACGGATGGCACAGGAGTCGATTCAGACTCACTGGTGAGACCCAGCCAGGACCGTGCGGAGCACAGAGAGTGGCAGACCGGAAGCCGTGACATGGGGGCCGGCCGTGGCCAGCCAGCTCGTCGCGTGTGCCGGTCGTGTGTGGTCATCGTCTTGCCTCCCGTCGTCAGTTCCGTTCTCGGTATGACCAGGCTCTTTGCGGTCATGAGATACATTGAGTGCCAGGTGACCGAACGCTGGGAGTAACAAGGGTGGCGGGATTGCGATGGACTCACTGATCACGGCCGCGGCGAGTGCACTCGCGGCGGGTGATCCCCTCGGCGCCTTGAACCGCGTCGCGCTGCGTGACGATGCGCCGGCGCTCGCCCTGCGCGGGATCGCGATGGCGCAGCTCGGCGATCTCGACCGGGCAAAGGCGCTGCTGCGCCGGGCGGCGCGTGCCTTCGGCGCGAAGGAGGCCGTGGCCCGCGCGCGGTGCGTCGTCGCCGAGGCCGAGATCGCGCTCGCCTCGCGGGACCTCGGCTGGCCCGCGAAGGCGCTCGACGCGGCGCGGGCGACGCTCGAGGCCCACGGTGACCGGGTGAACGCCGCCCAGGCGCGCTACCTCGAGGCGCGGCGCCTGCTGCTGCTCGGGCGCCTGGACGCGGCGGAGCGTGCGCTCGCCGAACTCGACCCCACGCCTCTCCCGCCCGCCTCGAGCACTGCCCACGCGCTGGTGGTGGCGGGGATCGCGATACGCCGCCTGCGCACGACGGCGGCACGCGCCGCGCTCGCTCGGGCCGAGCGCGCCGCCCGCCTCGCCGGAATCCCGGCGCTGTCGGCGGAGGTCGAAGGCGCCGCCCGCGTGCTGACCACGCCAGCGGCACGCCTGATCGCGCATGGCGAAGCGCGGCTCCTGCGGCTCGACGAGGTCGAAGCGTTGCTGGCATCGAAGGCGCTCGTCGTCGACGCCTGCCGCCACGTGGTGCGTGACACTCGTACCGTGGTCTCGCTCGCCAGGCGCCCGGTGCTGTTCGCGCTCGCCCGCCTGCTGGGCGAAGCCTGGCCCGGCGACGCGCCGAGGGACACGCTCATCGCGCACGCCTTCCGCACCCGGTATGCCGATGACTCGCATCGCGCGCGGTTGCGCGTCGAAGTCGGGCGACTGCGCACGGCGCTGGAGCCGCTGGCCGACGTGTGGGCGACGCGGCGTGGCTTCACGCTGGTGCCGCACCGCGCCCCCGAGGTCGTGGTGCTGGCGCGGCCGATCGAGGAGCCGCATGCCGCGCTGCTCGCCCTGCTCGACGACGGCGAGCCGTGGTCGAGCTCGGCCCTGGCGCTGGCGCTGGGCACCAGCCAGCGCACCGTGCAGCGGGCCCTCGACTCGCTGGCGGAGGCGGGCAAGGTGCAGGCGTTCGGTCGCGGGCGAGCGCGGCGCTGGATGACCCCGCCCGTGCCGGGATTCACGACAACCTTGTTACTCCCCGGTCCCTATCCGGGTGGCTAGGCTGGAGTCACCAACCCAGCAACCAGGACAGAACCATGAACCGTTCAACCGCTGAAATCCTCCGCGAATACGGCCCCTTTCCCGGCATCGACAACGTGCATGGCGTCACCTACGACGGCCGGCACGTCTGGCTTGCCACCGGCGACACCCTGACCGCCCTCGACCCGGCGAGCGGCGAAACGCGGCGCTCGCTCGAGGTCGCCGCCCACGCCGGCACCGCCTTCGACGGGGAGCACCTGTTCCAGATCGCCGAGGATCGTATCCAGAAGATCGATCCACAGACCGGCCATGTCATCACCACCATCCCGGCACCCGATGGAGGCAACTCGGGACTCGCCTGGGCCGAGGGGTCGCTCTGGGTGGGGCAGTATCGGGACCGGCGGATCCAGCAGGTCGATCCCCAGTCAGGCGAGATCCTTCGCACCATCGAGTCCAACCGCTTCGTCACCGGGGTCACCTGGGTCGACGGCGAGCTCTGGCACGGCACCTGGGAAGAGGACGCAAGCGAGTTGCGGCGCCTCGACCCGCGCACGGGAGAGGTCCTGGCGAGTCTCGAGATGCCGCCCGGCGTGGGTGTGTCGGGGCTCGAGTCCGATGGCGCCGATCGCTTCTTCTGCGGCGGCGGGAACAGCGGAACGGTGAGAGCCGTGCGCCGATCTCACGGGTAGGGAAGCTTCCACTTCCGCCTCGGCCGGCCTCACTCCTCGCCTTCCCGGCGCCGGTAGATCGGTACCTGCCCGTGGGCGGGCTCGAACCCCGCTACCGCCTCCGGTAGCGCCTCCTGGTTCCCCAGCACGACCAGGCCTCCGGGATGCAGGGCACGATACAGGCGACGGGCGATATCGCACTGCAGCTCCCGGTCGAAGTAGGTGAACGCCAGGTAGCGGCAGGCGATGAGGTGGAAGCGCCGCGCGGGAAACGCCCCGCGAATGTCGCGTCGCTCCAGTTCGACGCCTCGGCGGTACTCGCGCTTGAGGCGGTAGTGCGCGTCACGGTGCGCGAAGGCGGCGCCTTTCAGCGGCGGGGGAAGGTCCTTGAGGGCGCTGGCCGGGTAGCAGGCCTGCTCGGCGCGGGCGAGCTGGTGCGCCTCGATATCCGAGGCCAGGATCGTCAGGCCGAGCCCGGGGAAGCGCGACTGGAGGCGCTCACGCCAGAGAATGGAGAAGGTGTAGGGCTCCTCCCCGGCGCCGCAGCCCAGGCTCCACAGCGCCAGGGCCGCGGCGCCCTCTTCCCGGGCCCGCTGGGCCAACTCGGGGAGAAAGCGACACTCGAGCAGCTCGAAGACCCGCCTGTCGCGCCAGAAGCGCGAGATGGTGATGGGCAGGCAGCCGTCGAGCACCTGCCACTCCTGCGGGTGCGCGTCCAGGTAGTGCCGGTACTGGGCGACGTCCCCGATGCCGAGCGCGTCCATGCGCAGCTGCACCTTCCGGCACACCTGGCGACGGACCTTGCGAAACCCCCGCCAGCGCATGTCGAGGCGGGGCAGGGCCCACTGCAGCAGGTCGACGCAGTCCTGATCTTTCATTCTTGACCGCAGCAGGCCTTGAACTTGCGCCCGCTGCCGCAGGGGCAGGGCGTGTTGCGGCCGGGCTTGAGTCGGTGGACGGCGGGGTTGCCATCGAGATAGCACCAGCGCCCCGCCTCGCGCACGAAGCGCGACGACTCCTCCAGCACCGACCAGCGCCGGCCCTCGCGGAAGGTGGCGCGGAAATGTACCCATCCCCGCTCGCCCTCCTCGCCGCTGTCGAGCACCTCGAGACGCTTCCAGGTAGTCGCGGGGTCCGGGTCCAGGCTCGCTGGCCGAGTGCTCGGGTGCCAGGTCGCCAGCAGGTAGTCGACAAGGTCGAGCACGAAGGCGCTGTAGCGCGAGCGCATCAGCGCCTCGGGGGTCGGCGCCGGCTCGCCGGCGTGATAGCGCCCGCAGCAGCCGGCGAGCGGCCGGCCGCTCCCGCAGGGGCAGGCGGTGCGGTCGGAGTGTGTCATGCAAACCTCGTGTGGTGACTCCCACTCGTATAGGGCATCCGTTGCCGCAAGAGCAAGGCGGTTCACCGGTCAGCCCACATGCTCAGGCCGTCGCCGCGAAGGCCGCCTCGATGGCATCGACGTCGCCGGGCGTTTCGGGGCGGAGGGTGGGGTGCGGTGTCGTCATGGGGCGCTTTCTTTCCTCAGAGCCGAATCGTCCCTCGCAGGTAGGGGGCCACCTGTCCGGTGAGGATGACCCGGTCGCCCTGACATTCACAGGTCAATTGCCCCTGGCGGGCGCCCCCCTGTCGGGCCGTCATTTTTGTCTTGCCCAGCCGCCCGGCCCAGTACGGCGCCAGCGTGGTATGGGCCGAGCCCGTCACCGGGTCCTCCTCGACGCCGACCTTGGGCCCAAACCAGCGCGAGACGAAGTCGAATTCCCGACCCGGTGCCGAGACCACCACACCGCGCCCCGGCAACGCCGCCAGCTTGGCCATGTCCGGCACCAACGCCGCGACGATGTCCTCGTCCTCCACCGCGACGAGAATGTCGTCGGTCATGACGACGTCGCCTTGCGCCAATCCCAGGGCGGCCAGCACCGTCTCGGGGTCGGCCATCGGCTCGGGCCGTTTGGCGGGAAAGTCCATCGCCAGGCCCTCCTCGATGCGGCTGACCCGTAGCTCGCCGCTGCGGGTGGCGAAACGCAGCGTCTCGCCCTTCTCATTCTTTTCGCCCTCTTTGCCCAGCTCGTGGAAGATCACCCAGGCGCTTGCCAGGGTGGCGTGTCCGCACAGGTCGACCTCGACCGTTGGCGTGAACCAGCGCAGGCGATACCCCGCCCCCTCGCGCACGAAGAAGGCGGTCTCGGACAGATTGTTCTCCGCCGCAATGGCCTGCAGGGTGGCATCGTCCAGCCACTCGGTCAGCGGGCATACCGCCGCGGGATTGCCCTCGAAGGGGCGACGAGCGAAGGCGTCCACCTGGTAGAGATCGAGTTTCATGGCATCCTTCCTGTGGGATCGCTGGGATGATCGTTCGTGTCGCCTGCGACCTGGTGTCCGTTCAGCAGGCGATCGGTCGGTTCAGAAGCAGGAAACCCGCCACGCGGGCGGGTTTCCTGCAGACTAGCACGGCGAGCCGATCACTCCCACTCGTTGGTCGCGGGCAGTTTTGCGATGACCTTGATCTCGAACTGAAAGCCATAGAGCCACGTCACCCCGACAGCCGTCAGCGTCGGATGAGGCGCGTCGCCCCAATACTCTGGCACCACCTTCCAGATCGTCTCGAACGTCGATTCCGGATCGACGATGAAGACGGTGACGTCAATCACATCGTCGAAGGTGCAGCCCGCAGCGGCGAGAATCGCGTTCAGATTATCGAATCCAAGCCGAACCTGAGCCTCCAGGTCTGGCTCGGGTGAGCCGTCTTCACGGCTGCCGACCTGCCCCGAGACGAACAGGAACCCATTGGAACGGATCGCCGGAGAGTAGCGGTTTCGCTCGTACAACGCCTGGCGGGCAGGGGGAAAAACAACGTCACGTCTTGTCATGGAGGACCTCCATCGATGGGCCGAGACCGGCCCGCTGTCAACGACAAGGTGACTCTAGGTGTTCAGGCCCGGGTGGATAAACAAGCATCCGTGGTCATCACTGTTTGTAGAATCCAAACAATTCCCCAAAGATCGGGAGTCGCAATGGACCGCTTCGACGCGATGCAGGCATTCGCCCGGGTAGTGGAGACCGGCAGCTTCACCAAGGCAGCCGAGACGCTGCCTATGAGCAAAACCAGCGTGACGCAGCTTGTTCAACAGCTGGAGGCACGGCTGCGCGTCAGGTTGCTCAATCGCACCACACGCAAGGTCAATGTCACGGCCGACGGTGCCGCCTACTACGCGCGCGTGGTAAAGCTGCTGGCCGATATGGAGGACGCCGAGACCAGCCTGTCCAGTGCGTCGACCTCCCCCAGAGGACGGCTGCGGGTGGATGTGCCCAGCCCGCTGGCGCGCATGATCCTGATACCGGCATTGCCCGCGTTCCATGCTCAATACCCCGACATCCAGCTCGATCTGGGCGTGAGCGATCGCATGGTTGACCTGATCGACGAGAGTGTGGACTGCGTCGTGCGCGGCGGCGAGCTCACCGACCTATCGCTGATGGCTCGACGCGTGGGCGACCTGCAGTTGAGGGTCTATGCAACACCCAGCTACCTGGAGCGCTGCGGCGCGCCCTCACACCCGCAGGAGTTAGCAGGCCTCCATCATCACATCGTGGGGTTCTCGTGGGCACGCACCGGCAAGGCCGTCCCCTATGCCATGCACCGCAACGGGGAGAGTGTCACTGTGCAGGGTCGCTACAAGGTTGCCGTCGACGACGGCAATGCCTACCTCGCGGCCGGCCTGGCCGGCCTGGGAGTGCTTTGGCTGCCGGACTACATGGCCAAGGAGCATGTGGCGCGCGGGGAGCTGGTGCCCCTGTTCGATGAGTGGCGCCTCGATCCCATGCCGTTGTACCTGGCCTATCCTCCAAACCGTCATGTCAGCACCAAGCTGCGCGTATTCATCGATTGGATCGCCGACCTGATGGCGCAACATGCGCCGATCACTGGCGTTTGACACCTCTCGGGGCACTCCCAGCAACACCAGCCCCGGAATCACCCGAAAGCCGAAGCGCCGGTAGTAGCCGGGCTCGCCCAGCACCACGCAGCCCCGGGCACCGCGCTCCCGCAATCGTGCCAGGCATGCCTGTACCAGCGCCCGCACGATATGCTGCTCGGATGGCTGCTGTGCGGCGCTTCGTGGAAGGCCGCCACGGTGACGGCCTCGATGGCCGCGGCATCGCCGGTCGTTTCGGGGCGGATGGCAGGATGCGGTGTCGTCACGGCTTGGACTCCTGGCAGGCGACAGCCTTCAGCATGGCTGATTGGCAGACCTATAGGACCCGAGGGTCTGTCCTTCATTTTACCTCTGGCGGGAAGCACCGGACCTTTGGGTGACCTAAGGGACATTGCCGCACCCGTGGCGGTATGCGCCAAGCATTCGGTCCCTCTTTTCCTCGTTTATCCAATTACCAGACAGTCCTGACGTGTCGATAGGCTGTGATCTTTTCGTCCGCTGTGATCAACTCAGCGTTGAAGTGCCGAGCCAGTGCCACGATCATTCGGTCTGCCGGGTCTTTATGAAACTCTCCCGGGAGCCGAGTTGACTCAACCGCCGTGGCAGCGTCCACGGCGACAAAGCGGACTCCGTCGATCTCCTCGACTGTATCCAGCCAGTCATCGGTGGCCATCGATAGGGTGAGGCGGCCCTTCTCTACCAAAAGCGCAATCTCCCACGCAGAGATGGCTGAAATCAGTATTTCTCCATCATCCGCCTGCATCTCATGCTCGATGGCCTCAAGAGCGCTTTGCGAGAGCTGGGAGTCGCCATTGACCCACCACAGCAGGGTGTGAGTATCCAAAACGATCAACGCAGCGCCTCCCAGTCTTCCTCGCCCACTGGTTCGAATGGATCAGCCAGCTCGATGACGCTGCCGCGCAGGCGCTCAAGCGGGGAGCGCTGATCTGCTTTATACCGACGCACCTCGATAGCTGGGCGCCCTTTATCAGTCACAATGACAACCTCGCCCGAGGCTTCAACCTGACGGAAGAACTCCAGTGCCCTCGCCTTGAATTGCGATTTCGAGACTTCTTCGGAGTGCATGGCCATCCCCTAGTCATGGTGTATAGTCACCAAGGTAGCGCGATGCGATGACTACGGCAAGTAGTCATCCACCTGTAGCGCCACTTCAAAAGCCCGCCTGATAGTCTCCTGGTCTACCGACAGGTATGGCTTGGTGTGATCCAGCTCCTGGTGTCCCAGGACAGCCTGCACCGTCTCGACCTCGCCGGTGGCTGCCAGCACCCTTGCCGCCAGCGTGCGGCACCCGCTGTGGCTCGATCCGAGCTTGATGCCGGCTTGCCTGTACAACCTGCTCATCGTCTGCTGGAGAGCGTCACAGGCTCGATACTCCCTGGGGCCGGAGTCCAGCGCCCTACGTTTCGTCGCCATTTCAAAGGCATGCCCTTTGTGCGTGAGTACCACTTGATGTGCGGCAGGAAGCCCCGGTAGGCGCCTTCACGGGAGAGCCCCCAGTAAGCTGGGCGGGGCGTTGAGCAAGTGGCACATGGGGCGGCTATCCATCGTCCCTGTCCCTCAGGGTCGACGCATGGCGGCGACCAGGGCGCTTGCCCCGATCAGGCTGCCGGCACCGGTGCGGTGCAGGATACGGCGAAGCCGGGCACTCAGCAGCTGGCCGCCGGTGGTGGCCAGGAAGGTGTAGGCGAGATCGCTGAGCACGCCGATGACCAGGAAGGTCGAGAACAGGATGGCCAACTGCGGCAACAGGGGCTGGTTCGGTGTCACGAACTGGGGCATGAAGGCCATGAAGAAGGCCAGGCTCTTGGGATTCAGCGCGGTGACGAGAAAGGCCTTGGCCGTGCCGACCCGGATGTCCGTGCCCGACGGCTCCAGATCGCCCAGTCGGCCGGCCTCGCGCCACATCCTGATGCCCAGGTAGAGCAGATAGGCGGCCCCGACCCACTTCAGTACCTGGAACAGTTCGGCGGAGCTCATCAGGAGGGCGCCTACCCCGGCGAACGACAGGGTCATGGCCAGCAGGTCACCCACGAAGAAGCCGGGCAACATGGCCAGGGCGGCCCGCCGCCCACGGTTGACCCCGGTGGCGACCAGCAGGGCCACGGCGGGGCCGGGGGACACGATGATCAACAGCGAGGCCAGGCAGAAGGAGAGCCAGAGTTCCAACGGCATAACGCGTTCCTCATGCGACGCTTAGTGGGCCATGGCCGTGACGATCGGCACATGAACATGACCATGAAGGATCACTGCCGCCACATGGAAAAGCAACACGGCCATCAGGCCGTTGAAGCGGATGAGCAGGCGCGGGGTGGTGATCCGTCGGCCGGGCCCCCAAGGGTGCGTTCACGTCGATCCGCCACGGATGGCATTGAGGCGCTCGGAATCGGGGCCGTCCCTCATGCCCTTCGCCTGAGATCACGCCAGTGTGGGCAATCGCTTACATCCGCGTAAGAGATATGTGGCGATCGCGCCAATGGGTGGCACGGCCATAGACAAAGCCCATAAACTCGCCACATCGCGATGGAGCAAGGAATCTCCCATGGATCTAGCGAAGATCGGCGACAAGGTGGCCTGTTCCTGCAAGGGCGGGCCGCATCGCATCGTTTCCGGCGCGTCCATGGCCCTGGTGGATGGCATTCCCATCGCCAGGGTCGGCGACAAGAGCTCCTGCGGTGCCACCATCACCACCGGCGCAAGCTGGTATTCGATTGAAGGCTCACCTGCCGCTATCCATGGCAGCGCGACCTCATGTGGTGGATATGTCGAAGCGGCTTCTACTACGATCACCGGCTCACCCACCAGAGCGGGCACGAAGGCAGCGGTCTCTCAAGCTCACACAGCCTCCGTTGATGCACCCAGGCACATGGATGATGCATTCATGACCTCGTTTTCCGAAAACAACACAGAAGCCGTATACGAGTATGTTGCCGAAGAAACCGAAGTCATCATGAACCAACCAGCCTATCTTCCGGTAGAGGGTGTTGGCCTCAATGGTGGCTATATCTTTCGGAACCATATCACTATCAGGAACAATACCCTTCATATATCGTCACGCGGTGGAGCACCCTCGGCCCAAGCCCCGGGTTCAGGCACTGCTATTCTCAACATGCGTGCCGAGCTAAGGGATGGCGACCAGCTTCTGGAGACGGCCGTTCTAAAGAACACTGGCATCAATGCCTGGCCAGATGAACCACAGTACATTCCGATAGGCCACGCCTCTCTTCCCTTGCCCGCACCACAACCCGGCAAGGCGCTTTCTCTTTACCTGCAAGGCACTTTCCAATATCAGACCAGTGCAGGGTCGGCAACGCCAATACCCCCCAGCACCAGCAAGACGATTTCCATTCAGGCAGTAGAGAAGCAACATGCTCCGTAAATTATTCTTTATCATTCCGCTGTTTTTTCTTCTCTCGGCCTGCCAAGAAGGCATGAGCAATGAGATTCATGGCGATTCTGTCGAGCTTCAAAGACAAGCCAACGAAGAAGTCGCCTTCGGCATAACGGAAGGAAACAACGACAGACTTGACAGGGCAAAGTATCTGATAGGGAAGTCACTGAAAGCAGATCCCAACAACCATGCAGCGCTACTCAATAGAGCGCAGATCGCCGTCTACCAGCAGAACTACGAACTCGCACTACGCGATGTGGAAAGTGCTTACGACATTGCGCCGAGCAATGACTCACTACCAATTTTTCGCTGCATGCTGATAGAGGAAGTCAAAGGGGATGAGAGCGGGAAGAACTGCTACTCAGCAGTCGAGGAAAGTTACGCCGAGCAGCATCGTGAAGACAGCCAAATCCCTGCTAACTGGGTGGGCGCGGCTATCCTTGCCGACAGCCACGCTGCACCAGAGCTGGCCGAGGCATATCTTGAGCAGGAAAAGGCCAAGGGCGAGATGGAAGCAGAGATGGCCGAGATGACAATCGAGAGCCTCCAGGATGGAAGCTATGTGGACCAAGTGTTGATGCGATAGCTGTGACTGGCCATCAATAAAGCTGGCTACAGTCGGCAAATCCACCACGTTGGCAAATCATGGAGCCTCACATTGCTGATATGACAGTGGTACGCTAATGTGCATTACCGTGGCCCCATCACCGACTGGAGTTTCTGCATGGAACGCGGCGCCAGCACCGAATGCCCCTTCTGTCATCCGGAACGTGCCAGGGTCATTTTCAGGCACCCGCATTTCTTGCTGTATCAGGATGGCTTCCCCGTGTCGCCAGGGCATACCTTGGTGATTCCCAACCGGCACGTCGCGACGATTGCCGAACTCAGTACCGATGAGCAGGCGGCGCTTTTCCCGGCGGTGCTCGATGCCCAGAGACTACTCGACGCGAGCCACCGGCCGGATGGCTACAATATCGGCATCAACCAGGGAGCGGCAGGCGGCCAGACAGTACCGCACCTGCATGTACATGTCATTCCACGCTATCACGGCGACCAGCCAGACCCGCGCGGCGGGGTTCGCTGGATATTCCCCGACAAGGCGGATTACTGGTCATGACGATGCAGCCCCCTCCTTGCGGCGAGGTCGATATCCACGCCTTCAGCCAGCTCTTCAACAACACGACCAACTCCTACAAGCTGGCCTTCTTCCAGGCCCTGCTCAACACCCTGCTGGATAGGGAAAGGAGCGGCGCTCGTGACCTCCTCATCGAACTACGAGAGCTGGCGACCGAGATGCTGGCCCTCGCCTGGTACCCCCACAACTTCTTCCGGCTATCATTCGGCCTCCAGGATCAGACCGGCCGAGTACTCGACCGGCTGGATTTCAACCTGGATGAGCGAGCGCTGACACACCCGAACACCCACAGTCGACTAAGGCAGGCCATTGCGGACCAGTACGATACGATCCAGGCTGACAGTCTGCTGCGGTTCGTGCCTTACCGGCTGCTGTCGCCGTTCTTCGCCTCCGAGCTGAAGGGCCTCAAGGACAGCCAGAAGGACAGGCGAATCAGGGAGCTCGCCAACGCCCGATTCTCGAGCCACTCGCCCCCCATCTATCGCTTCACGGAAGGCGGGCATGCGATCGAGGTCCACCCCGCCTGGCGAGACTATCTTGTCCAGGGACTCGCCATCATCGATGGCTGGGTGAAGCACAACTGGATCGGTTACTTGCAGGACCGCAACTCCAGCACGCCCGCGATCATCAAGAAGATCATGCCACCGCTGCAGCGTTCCCCCCTGACTCGGCAGACGCGCTTCTGGCAGGTGGTGATGGCGCAATCCACGCAACGCTGCATCTACACGGGAGACCCGATCGAGCCGAATGACTTCGCGCTTGACCACTTCATCCCCTGGTCCTTCGTCTGCCACGATCAGCTATGGAACCTGATCCCGGTATCCAGTACCGTCAACTCCTCGAAGGGAAGCCGTCTGCCCCTGGAAACGCATGTGGACAGGTTCATCGAAGCTCAGTACCACGCCTTGAAGATTGGCCGCAGCCATCTGACGGACTCCGCCTGGAACAAGGCCACCGAGCCCTATGTCAGCGACCTCCAGCTCTCCCGCCAAGCACTGCTCGACGGCCCGAGGCTCGACAGCGCCTATCGCAATACCTTGGGCCCGCTGATCTCACTGGCCAGGCAGATGGGTTTCTCCGACTTCCATGGATAATGGGGGTCTGTCCCTCATTACCCGACTTCCATGGATAATGGGGGTCTGTCCCTCATTACCCCCGTCCCTCATTACCCCCCCTTATGCCTGTCGGATATACGTCATGGCGTTCCGTGCAAGTACTGGGCTTTGATGAATTTGGCCACCTCACCCCGCCATGACGCCTCGTATCCGCTTCCTGTCCGTCAGGCCAGCGTTTTGCCTCGGGCTTCCTTCAGATTCCCCCTCGCGGGAGACACCCTTGCCGTCGGCTAGCACTTCCCCTTGCCGGGCGTGCAGGGGACTTTCACCCCCAAGTCATCCCGAGGCACCACCCTCGGGAACAGCGCCAGTCAGGCGCTGCGCGCCATGCCTGGCGCACCAAAAAAAGGGCCTACCCTTTGGTAGGCCCTTGCTCTCGGTCAGCTCAGCTGCGTAAGGCGTTCTGCCTAGCTTGCCTCACTCCCACTCGATCGTCGCGGGCGGCTTGCTTGAGACGTCGTAGGTCACGCGCGAGACGCCGCTGAGCTCGTTGATGATGCGGTTGGAGACCTTCTCCAGCAGCTCATAGGGCAGGTGGGCCCAGCGGGCGGTCATGAAGTCGATGGTCTCCACGGCGCGCAGGGCGATGACCCACTCGTAGCGGCGGCCGTCGCCGACCACGCCCACGGACTTCACCGGCAGGAAGACGGCGAAGGCCTGGCTGGTCTTGTGGTACCAGTCGGCCTTGTGCAGCTCCTCGATGAAGATGGCGTCGGCCTCGCGCAGGATGTCGGCGTACTCCTTCTTCACCTCGCCGAGGATGCGCACGCCGAGGCCCGGCCCCGGGAAGGGGTGGCGGTAGACCATGTCGTAGGGCAGGCCGAGCTCCAGGCCGAGCTTGCGCACCTCGTCCTTGAACAGCTCGCGCAGCGGTTCGACCAGCTTGAGCTTCATGGTCTCGGGCAGACCGCCGACGTTGTGGTGCGACTTGATCACGTGGGCCTTGCCGGTCTTGCTGGCGGCGGACTCGATCACGTCGGGGTAGATGGTGCCCTGGGCCAGGAAGTCGACGCCCTCGATCTTGCTGGCCTCGTCGTCGAACACCTCGATGAAGGTGTTGCCGATGATCTTGCGCTTGGCCTCGGGGTCGGCCTCGCCCTCGAGCTTGCCGAGGAACAGCGCCTCGGCGCCCACGCGGATCACCTTGACGCCCATGTGCTGGGCGAAGGTCTCCATCACCTGGTCGCCCTCGGCCTTGCGCAGCAGGCCGTTGTCGACGAACACGCAGGTCAGCTGGTCGCCGATCGCCTTGTGCAGCAGCGCGGCCACCACCGAGGAGTCGACGCCGCCGGAGAGGCCGAGCAGCACGTGGCGGTCGCCCACCTGGTCGCGCACCCGGGCGATCTGGTCCTCGATGATCCGCGCAGGGGTCCAGTTGCGCTCGCTGCCGCAGATCTCCAGCACGAAGTGCTCGAGGATGCGCTGGCCCTGCAAGGTGTGGGTCACCTCGGGGTGGAACTGCACCCCGTAGAAGCGCTTCGCCTCCCAGGCCATGGCGGCGATGGGGCAGCTCGGGGTCGAGGCGGTGACGGTGAAGGTGTCGGGCACCCGGGCCACCTTGTCACCGTGGCTCATCCACACGTCGAGCAGGCCGCGGCCGGTCTCGTGGTCGACGTGGTCCTTGATGTCCTTGAACAGCGCGGTCTCCTCGTCGACGCGCACCTGGGCGTAGCCGAACTCGCGCTTGTGGGAACCCTCGACGGCGCCGCCGAGCTGCTCGGCCATGGTCTGCATGCCGTAGCAGATGCCCAGCACCGGCAGGCCCATCTCGAACACGCACTGGGGGGCACGCGGCGAGCCGAGCTCGGTGACCGATTCCGGGCCGCCGGCGAGGATGATGCCGTTGGGGTTGTACTCGCGGATCTCGGCCTCGGTGATGTCGAAGGCGCGGATCTCGGAGAAGACGCCGATCTCGCGCACGCGGCGGGCGATCAACTGGGTGTACTGGGAGCCGAAGTCGAGGATCAGGATCTTGTGGGCGTGAATGTCGGTCATCTGGCCTTTCCTTTGAGAGGCAAACGGCCCGGAAACACGAAAGCTGGAAGCGGCGCGGCCACTTCCAGCTTCAAGCTTCCGGCTTCAAGCTTGGATTAACCCGCGCGGTAGTTCGGGGCTTCCTTGGTGATCTGCACGTCGTGCACGTGGGACTCGGCGAAACCGGCGCCGGTGATCTGCACGAACTGCGGCTTGGTGCGCATCTCCTGGATGTCGGTGCAGCCGGTGTAGCCCATGGAGGCGCGCAGGCCACCCATCAGCTGGTGGACGATGGCGCTCATCACGCCCTTGTAGGGCACGCGGCCCTCGATGCCTTCCGGCACCAGCTTCTCGGCGCCGGCGTCCTTGTCCTGGAAGTAACGGTCGGCGCTGCCCTGGCTCTGGGCCATGGCGCCCATCGAGCCCATGCCGCGATAGGCCTTGTAGGTGCGCCCCTGGAACAGCTCGACCTCGCCCGGGGCCTCCTCGGTGCCGGCCAGCAGGCCACCGACCATCACGCAACTGGCCCCGGCGGCGATCGCCTTGGCCAGGTCGCCGGAGAAGCGCACGCCACCGTCGGCGATCAGCGGGATGTCGTAGGGCGCCAGCGCCGCGGCGACGTTGGAGACCGCGGTGATCTGCGGCACGCCGACGCCGGCCACCACGCGGGTGGTGCAGATGGAGCCGGGACCGATGCCGACCTTGACGCCGTCGGCGCCCGCCTCGGCCAGGGCCTTGGCCGCCTCCGCCGTGGCGATATTGCCGCCGATCACCTGGATCTGCGGGAAGTGCTCCTTCACCCAGCGCACCCGGTCGATCACGCCCTTGGAGTGGCCGTGGGCGGTGTCGACGATGATCGCGTCGACGCCGGCCTCGGCCAGGGCGGCGATACGATCGGGCGTCTCGGGGCCGGTGCCCACCGCGGCGCCGGCCAGCAGGCGGCCGTCGGCGTCCTTGGCGGCGTGGGGGAAGGTGCGCGCCTTCTCGATGTCCTTGAAGGTGACCAGGCCGCGCAGGTGGAACGCCTCGTTGACCACCAGCATCTTCTCGACGCGGTGCTCCTGCATCTTGCCCTTGATCACGTCGAGCGCGGTGCCCTCAGGCACGGTGACCAGGCGCTCGCGGGGGGTCATGATGTCGTAGACGCTGTCGCCGTGGTTGGGCTGGAAGCGCATGTCACGCTCGGTGACGATGCCCACCAGGGTCTCGCCCTCGACCACCGGGAAGCCGGAAAAGCCGTGCTCGGAGGCCATGGCCAGCAGGTCCTCGAGCTTGGCCTTGGGGCCCACGGTGACCGGGTCCTTGACGATCACGCTCTCGTGCTTCTTGACCTTGCGCACCTCCGCCGCCTGCTGGGCGATGCTCATGTTCTTGTGGATGATGCCGATGCCGCCTTCCTGGGCCATGGCGATGGCCAGGCGGGCCTCGGTCACGGTGTCCATGGCGGCCGAAACGAGCGGGATGTTGAGGTAGAGGTTGCGGGTCAGGCGGGTCCGCAGGCTGACGTCCTTGGGCAGGACCTCGGAGTAGCCGGGTACGAGTAATACGTCATCGAACGTAAGAGCTTCTTGGGCCATACGTAACATAATCGGCAACACCCATTTTGAGCAGATGGGAAGACGGGGGCGTGGAGAAGTTAATCAACCATTATAACGGCCAAGGGTGGGTCACGTCACGGGGGAGAGGCAACGGAAGCGTAGCCCGCCTACGAGCCGGCCCATGAGAAAAGCTGGTATTGCCATCAGGTTCGCCGCCGTGAACTAAAATGGATAGGCACGCTCAAGGCTTCCCTCATACAACGCTCCACCCAGAAAGGGGTGTCGACATGAATTGGGACCAGATCGAAGGCAGGTGGACAGAACTGAAAGGCAAGGCTCGCTCGAGCTGGGGCAAGCTCACCGATGACGAGCTGGATCAGCTCCAAGGCAAGCGCGACCAGCTGGTCGGCAAGCTCCAGCAGAAGTACGGCCTGGCCCGCGAAGAGGCCGAGAAGCAGGCCGATGAATGGGCCAGGAAGCTCTAACCCGCGCTGTGGCTCGATCGACGGGCCACAGGAGGACTGCCATGCACAAGCACGTACTGACCGTTGCGATTGCGGCCGTGGCGGGAAGCCTCGCCCTCGCTGCCCAGGCGGCCGAGGAGCCCGGTGCCCCCCAGGGCCTCTATGCAGCCGATGACATCCTGGGCTCCGATGTCTTTCTGGCCGACGACCCCGAGGAAGACGTCGGTAACGTGGATAACCTGTTGCTCGATGACGACATGCGCGTCACCGCCATCGTGGTCAAGAGTGGTGCGGTTCTCGGCCTGGGCGGGCGCGGGGTGGTCGTCGAAGCCGGACAGTTCCGGCTCGAAAGCGAGCTGGACGAGGCTGGCGCTGCCACGCACCGCATCCTGGTGGAAGCCTCCGCCGAGGAGATGGAAGCGTTTCCGGAGTACGACCGTGACTGGTGGGAACAGGCCAGGGAACAAGCTCGCGAGACCTGGGAGAGGACCCGCGAGGGGGCCGCAAGCGCCTGGCAGCGCACGCGCGAGGCCCTGACCCCCGACGAAGAGGCTGAAGTCCCCGAAGAGGCTGACGTCCCCGAAGAGGCTGAAGCGCCCGAAGAGGCTGAAGTCCCTGAAGAGGCTGAAGCCCCCGAAGACGACGACTGATCTCCGCCGACGGGCCATCGTCCCACCACCATGACATGACGCCGAGCCGACCAGGCTCGGCGTCATGGGTGGGTAGCCGCCATGATAGAGTGGCGGCTCGCCCCCGTCAGGATGAGAGTGCCATGTCCCGCCCCGATGCCCCTGCCCTTTCCGTCAGCGAGGTGAACCGCCGCGCCCGGCAGACGCTGGAGCGCGACTTCGGCGAGCTGTGGGTCGAGGGCGAGCTCTCGGGGGTGTCGCGGCCGGGCTCGGGGCATCTCTACTTCACCCTCAAGGACGACCGGGCCCAGCTGCGCTGCGCGCTGTTCCGCAACCGGGCGCGCTTCGTCGCGGCGCCGATGCGCGATGGCGACCGGGTCAAGGTCCGCGGGCGGCTGTCGATCTTCGAGCCCCGCGGCGATTACCAGTTGATCGTCGAGGCGGTGCAGGCCGCCGGCATCGGCGAGCTGCTGGCGGCCTTCGAGCGGCTCAAGGCCCGGCTCGCCGCCGAGGGGGTGTTCGCCAATGCGCGCCCCCTGCCCTACCCGCCGCGCCACCTGCTGGTGCTCACCTCGCCCACCGGGGCGGCGATCCGCGACGTGCTGGCGGTGCTCGCCGCGCGCTGGCCGCTGGCCAAGGTCACGCTGATCCCGGTGCCGGTGCAGGGCCGCGAGGCGGCCCCGGCGCTGATCTCGGCGCTGGGCCTGCTCAACCGCCAGTCGGCGCTGGACCCGGGCCGCGACGCCATCCTGATCACCCGCGGCGGCGGCAGCCTGGAGGACCTGTGGGCCTTCAACGACGAGCACCTGGCCCGCGCGATCTTCCACTCGCGGCTGCCGGTGATGTCGGCGGTGGGCCACGAGGTGGACGTGACGCTGGCCGACTTCGCCGCCGACGTGCGCGCCCCCACCCCGTCCGCCGCGGCCGAACAGCTGGTGCCCGACCGCCGCGAACTGGCCGCCCGCCTGGTCGCCCTGGCCGGCCGACTCGAGCGCGTCCAGCTCGGCCGGCTGGAGCGCGAGGCCCAGCGCCTCGACCACCTGCGCGCCCGACTGCGCCACCCCCGCGAGGCGCTGGCGCGCCAGCGCACGACCCTGGCCCAGCTCGAGGCCCGCCTGGTGCGCGCCATCCAGGGCCGGCTGGCGACCGAACGCCGCCGCGAGGCGCACCTGGCCCAGCGGCTGGCCGCCCACCCGCCCGGGCGCCAGCTGGAACAGGCGAGCCAGCGCCTGGCCCGGGCCCGCGGCCGGCTGCTGCCGGCGATGCAGCGCGAGCTCGCCCGCCGGCGCGAGCGGCTCGGCGGCCTGGCCCGCGAGCTGCAGGCGGTGAGCCCGCTGGCGGTACTGGGGCGTGGCTATGCGATCCTGGAGGACGACGCGGGGCAGGTGATCCGCCGCGCGGCGGACACCGCGCCCGGCCAGGCGCTCACCGCCCGCCTGGGCGAGGGGCGCCTGAGGGTGGAGGTGAAGCGGCGTCTGAAGAAGTGACGCTCTCCTTGCTCGCGACCGGGGGCTCGGCGGGATTACCGATCGGTAATTCACAACGATTTCAAGCGCTCGCCGCCGCAGGTAATTACCGACCGGTAATTCTCTCGATGCAGGTCGACGGATTCGGCCCTATACTTACCGAACGGTAATTCAAGGCAGGGCATCACATGGCCGACATCGACTCACTCAAGCCTCGCCTGGTGGTCGAACGGATTCGCCACAGCGAGGACCTCGGCAGGCTGGTTCGCCGCGTTCGGGCCGAACAGGAGCTGTTGCAGACCGATCTCGCCGGACTGGCCGGCACCGGGAACCGCTTCATCGTGGATCTGGAGCGTGGCAAGCCGACCCTGCAACTGCAGAAGGTCCTGGATGTGCTGGACCTGATGGGTCTCGAGGTCGTCGTCCAACGCAAGGGTGGACGACGCCATGGCGAATGATGACGTCCTGGATGTCTATCACGGCGATCACTGGGTGGGCAGGCTGCATGACGAGCAGCCGCTGCGCTTCGAGTATGCGCCGTCATGGCAGGAGGACCCGCGTGCCGAGAGCCTCTCGCCGTCGCTTCCGCTCACCCAGCGGGTCCACACCGGCGATGCGGTGCTCGCCTACTTCGAGAACCTCCTTCCGGAAGGTGACCTGCGCCGCCACCTGGAGATCAGCCGCCACACCACCACCGTCTTCGGGCTGCTGAAGTCCGTCGGCGGCGATACGGCCAGCGGCTTCACCCTCCTGCCGCGGGGAGAGGTACCGGCACCGCCTCGCTACCGCCCCATCGGCTGGGGCGAGCTGGCAGAGCGACTTCAACACCGAGAGCGGGGGCCACTGCTTTCCCAACAAGGCGAGGAAGCCCGCATCTCGCTGGCCGGCGCCCAGGACAAGCTGCTGCTGATGCTGCTGGACGACGGCCGCCCTGCCATCCCCGAGGGGGCGGCGCCCTCCAGCCATATCCTCAAGCCGGACATCCAAGGCCTGAGCGGCGTCTGGTGCTCGGCACTCAATGAGGCCTTCTGCATGCAACTGGCGACCGAGCTCGGGCTTGAGGTCGCACAGGCCAGCTATCAACCGGATACGCGGGCATGCCTCGTTCGGCGCTACGATCGGGCCCCCGATGAGCAAGGCAGGCTGCGACGCCTGCATCAGTTGGACTTCTGCCAGCTCGACGGTACTCCCTCGACCATCAAGTACGAGAGCGACGGCGGTCCCGGCCTGGTGCGTTGCCGCGAGCTCTTGCAGCAGGCCGGTGCACCGGCCAGGGACCTGCAGCGGTTGATCGGTTGGCTCTTCTTCAACCTGCTGATCGGCAATAACGACAGCCATGCCAAGAACCTCTCGATCCTGCAGGCCGATGAGGGGCCGCGGTTGGCGCCGTTCTATGACCTGATGAGCACGACGCTCTATAGCGGCCTCTCGCGCCGTTTCGCTTTTCGTATTGACGGCGAGGATCGGCCCGGCAGGATCGAGAGGCCGCATCTCGAGTCGCTAGCCAGGTCGATGAGGTTCCAGCCACGTTACTTCATCCAACACGGGCTCGAGCTGGCCGAACACATGCCAGCGGCCATCGACAGGACACTCGAGACCCTCGGCGAGGTGACCCACCCCGGCACGGAGCACACACTACTGGAACGGCTCCAGCAACGCCTGACGGGCAATTGCCGCAAGCTGGCGGCTCGCTGGTCGGCCGGTCCGGGTTGACCGGCGCTCCTGCGCCTTCTCACTCCTCGCCGTGGCGGGCGGCCGGCTTGAAGGTGCCGGGCTCGAGGTCGTGGCGGGCCAGCAGCTTGTAGAAGTCGGTGCGGTTGCGCCCGGCGATGCGCGCCGCCTGGGTGACGTTGCCCTCGGTGATCTTCAGCACCTTGATCAGGTAGCTGCGCTCGAAGCCGGCGCGGGCGTCGTTGAAGGTCGGCAGGGCGTTGTCCTCGGCGGCGAGCGCCTGGGCGACGAGCGCCTCGGGGATCATCGCCGAGCTGGTCAGCGCCACGCACTGCTCCACCACGTTGACCAGCTGGCGCACGTTGCCGGGCCAGGCGCTGGAGGCGAGCAGGTTGAGCGCCTCCGGCGAGAAACCCTTGACGAACGGCTTGTGGCGCTCGGCGGCCTGGGTCACCAGGTGCTTGGCCAGCAGCGGCACGTCCTCGGCCCGCTCCTTGAGCGCCGGCAGCTTGAGGTTGACCACGTTGAGGCGATAGTAGAGGTCCTCGCGGAACTCGCCCTCGTGCATGGCCCGGTCGAGGTCGCGGTGGGTGGCCGAGATGATGCGCACGTCGATGGGCACCGAGGCGGTCGAGCCCAGCGGGCGGATCTGGCGCTCCTGCAGGGCGCGCAGCAGCTTGACCTGCAGCGTCAGCGGCATGTCGCCGATCTCGTCGAGGAACAGGGTCCCGCCGTCGGCGGCCTGGAACAGGCCGCGGTGCTCGCTGACCGCGCCGGTGAAGGCGCCCCGGGCGTGGCCGAACAGCTCGCTCTCGAGCAGCTGCTCGGGCAGCGCGCCGCAGTTGATCGCCACGAAGGGCTTGCCGGCCCGCGAGCTGGCCTTGTGGATGGCGTTGGCGAGCAGTTCCTTGCCCGAGCCGGAAGCGCCAGTGATCAGCACGCTGACGTCGGAGGCCGCCACCATGCGTGCCTGCTCGAGAATGCGCTCCATGTCGGGGCTGCGGGTGATGATCGCCGCCCGCCAGGCCTCGTCTCCGTCGTTGTTGGAGACGGTGGTCTGGCTCAGCGCCTCGTCGATGGCGGCGAACAGCTCGTCGCGGTCGACCGGCTTGGTGAGAAAGCTGAAGACGCCCTGTCGGGTGGCACTGACGGCGTCGGGGATCGAGCCGTGGGCGGTGAGCAGGATCACCGGCAGCCCCGGGGCCTGGCGCTGAACCTCCTGGAACAGTGCCAGGCCATCCATCTCGTCCATGCGCAGGTCGGTGAGCACCAGCTCGGGGCGGTCGGTCTCCAGCACCTTGAGCGCCTGGCGGCCACTCTCGGCGGTGGTCACCCGGTAGCCACGGCTCTCCAGGCGCATGCCCAGCAGCTTGAGCAGGCTGACGTCGTCATCGACCAGCAGGATATGGGCACTGGGTTCACGGGCGCCGGACATCCGGGCGCCAGGTGCCCTGTTGGCTTGCATTCGTGTGGCGTGCTTCACGTTTCATCCCCCTGTCAGTCGTCGGTCTGCTGTCGCAGGTTGATGTTCTGTTCGATGGCGGTGAGCGCCTCCAGCTTCTCGGCCAGGGCGGCGTTCTCTTCCTCCAGGGCGACGCGCTCCGCGCGGATGCTCTCGAGGCGCCCGGCCATGGCACGGCGCCCCTCCACCTCGTTGTGCCAGTAGCGCAGCAGCGGCTGCAGGGCGGCCGGCGCGGTATGCAGGTCGGCCTTGAGGATCTCGGCGGCACGGTCCCACTGGTTCTCGTTGCCCCAGGCCAGGACCACGGCCCGGGCCAGTCGCTGCTCGGCGCCCGAGCCCGCCAGGCGCCCCAGCATGACGTCGCGCCATCCACGCTCGCCGCGCTGCGAGGCCAGCCCGAAGGCGACCCAGTCGGGCAGCAGGCAGGCTTCGTCGTCGAAATCGGGAATCACGGCGTGACAGCCCTTGGTCGCCGGTTCGGCCGCCGGCTGGGCCGTCGTGCGTGACTGTTCGGGTAGCAATTCACAGCCGGCCAACCAGGTCACCGCCAGGCAGGCCAGCAGGGAGCGACATCTCATCGTCATCGGTTCCTTGCGTGGGTGCTCGCTTCTCCGACGAGCGCCAGATGATCATGAGGGATCTGCTCCGCCACATGGACACGTGGCAAGGTCAGGCGGAAGCAGACCGCATAATACGGATCGTTCACCAGCTCCAGGCTGCCGTGCTGCAGCCGAGCGCAATCGGCGGCCACCGAGAGGCCGATGCCGGAGCCCTTGAGGGGCCCCTTGCGGCGGGCGCGGCCCTGGTAGAAGGCCTCGAACAGCCGCGGCCGATCCTCGTCGGCGATGGGCTCGCCGCTGTTGGCCACCTCGATCACCAGGCGGTCATGGGTGCGGCGGGCACGGATCGCCAGTTCGCCGGCGTCTTCACCGTAGGCGATGGCGTTGGAGATCAGGTTGTCGAGGATGCGGGTCGTCGCGGTACGATCGGCGTTCCACTCCATCGGGCCGTCGAAGCAGTCGACCCGCATGCCCTTGTTGTCCAGCGCCAGGCGGTGCTTGGCCAGCACCTCCTTGACCACGGTGGCGACATCGAGCCGTTCGGCCTGCACCTGGCGGTTGTGCTGCAGCAGGTTGTAGTCGAGCAGTTGCTCGATCAGCCGCTGCAGCTCGCCACCGCTGGCGTCGATCAGCTCGAGAATCTCGCGCTGGTGCGGCGAGAGCTCACCGGCCACCCCGTCGGCGAGCAACGCCGAGCCCTCGCGCACGCTGGCCAGCGGCGTCTTGAGTTCGTGGGACATGTGGCGCAGGAACTGCTGTTTCTGGGCCTCGAGCTCCTCGAGGCGCGAGGAGAGCCAGTCGAGTCGCTCGTCGAGCTGGACCAGCTCGGCCGGCCCCTGGATGGGCCGCACGGCATGGGCCTGGCTGCCGCTGCCGATACCCAGCACGCGCCGCTCGAGCTGCCGCACCGGGCGGATGATCAACCAGGTGAACAGCAGCATCAGCACCAGGCTGGCCGAGACCAGCGCGGCGGTCTGCAGCCACAGCCGGGTCTGCACGGCCTCGGCGCGCTCGCGGATCGCATCGATGCGCGTATCGATCTGGCGGTTGGTGGCCTGCCGCATCGCCTCGGTATGCTGGGCGAAGGGAATGAAGTCGGCGAGCCGCTCCTCGAACTCCTCCATCGGCAGCTCGGGCAACCGGGCGAGTTCGGCCAACTGCTGTTCCAGCGCCGCCACGTCGGGGTCGTCGGGCAGGAGCTCGCGCTGCTTGGCGAGCAGCGTGCCGTAATCCTCGATCCGTTCGGCGTAGATCTCCATCAGGCTCTCCTGCTCGACCACCGCGTACTGGCGCGCGCCGCGCTCCATCTCCAGCGCCAGTGCGCTGAGCGAGCGCGCCCGGCGGGTCTCCTCCACCGCCTGGCGGGCGCTGACATCGGCCAGTCGCGACAGTTCCGACAGGGCCTGCCCGGCCTGGAGCATCAGCACGGCCAAGGGCAGCATGACAACGAGAAAAGCCAGCAGAACCAGCTGCAGCAATGAGCGGGGGCGCCAGCGACGCGAGACTCGGGTGGTCATGACCAGAGCTCTTTGCAGAATAGTGAGAGGCATTGCCATCGTATACGCTCAAAGAATACCAGAGTTCTGCTGGACAGCGTTCCACTGCCCGCCATGCACCCGCGAAAAAGTGGCCGAAAAAAAGGGCCGGCTGAGCCGGCCCAAGTACGCAGGGAACTGAAGGGTCTGGAAAACACGCCGCTCGCCTGCCTGGTCAGAGCGATCGGCCCGCTTTCCATGGGCCAACGGCCCCGAAGCCACATGAAGACCGTTACTCACCAGGGCCGTCTTCACATGCGGGTGGCGAACCACCCTCGCTTCGTTCCTGGCACCACCGCCGCGGCCTGAGCCGAAGGCGATGCTGCGCGATTCGATCCCCCGGGAAGGGGGATGAGGCGTCCTTGCCTGGGCATCCTTGCCCTTCTGGTACACTTCCGTGCCTCTCGGCGGTACCCGTCTCATCGCAACCTAAAGTCACACATCGCTTGGAGCAGACGCTGATCGCTTCCGGGGCCGGACGCACAGGGCAGTGTTTGACCCGGCGCCCTTCGGCGATCGGAAAGCGGCTCGAGCCGTAATGAACCGCTTCCGTTGCTCACCCTGACTATTGCCAATGTCATGCCAACAAAACTCAATTTCCATTATTTTCAATATTTTATGACCATATAAAAGGTGGCATGCTGACAGAAAGAGGCCAAATCCGTGGCGGCTGACGATTTTACAACGACTTTTCGTCTCCGTATGGCGACGCCATCCGGGGATAACAAAAAAAAATGCGGGAAATCAGAAGCTTGGTTCGTATCTGTATGGCGACACCCTCTCGAGCCACGACGCTACCAGGCGACAGCACACCGCCGACGCTGATCGACGGGCGAATGGAGGAGTGCCGCTCGAGGGCCCGCAGTGCCTCAACGCTCTCGGGGGAACGAGCGATGCGGGAGGTGTCCGGTATAGACGGGCGCGGCTCCTGGTCGATCATAAACGCACCATGCTACCCCATCCGGGCCCGGTTGCATTACCGCCGTGGCCAGGGTGTTCTCGTGGTCGGGGTCGTCGGGGTCCAGGCGCAGGATGGGCAGCCCGCTGCTCTGCCGATCGTGGAGCAGCGCCAGCGGTTCGCGCACCCCTTCCTTGAGCAGTTCATCGCCACGCCGCTGACGCTCACGGGACGAATCGGTGATGATCTGGTGTGCCAGGCCCCGTACATGGTGCAGGGCATGGTTGGCATGGACCCGTGGCGTGACGACCTCCTGCACCGAGACCTCGCCCCCGCCGAACTCGACGCTGACGATCGCTCCGCCGGCGGCCTCCGCCAGGGTGAAGTGGAAGCCGCCACTGCGGGGATGACGACGCAGCAGCGCCAGCGCTTCCTCCACCCCCGCCAGGTCGAGCACGGCACGCCCCAGCACCATCCGCGGAACCTCCGGCGCCAGCCCCGTCAACCGCAGGTTGTTGACCGCCTGCACCATGCCACGGCCGGTGAATGCCAGGGTGTGGCCCGGCAAGGAGCCCGGGTAGCAGAACGCCGTGAAGCCGGGCGCGTGGTCCGGCAAGGCCTCGAACATGAAGCAGTGGCCGGCAAAGAACGGCAGGCCATCCTCGTTATGGGCCACCAGGGGGCGTGCCCCCGGCACGACGAGGGTGGTGCAGCCATCCGGTACGCTGGCCAGCAGGTCCCCGCGGCAGTTCCAGGCGAACACCGGCTCGACCGGCAGCGACAGCCCCTCGGCGAGGCCCTCGATCTCGGCCCAGACCCGGGGGAAATGGCGCCGGGTGGTCTCGGCCATGCGGGCCAGGGCACGGCGATGCCCGGGGTCGTTGATGCGTGCCCAGAGGGGGCTCGGCAACAGCCGCTCGTGCACGGCCCGGCGGCCCGCCCGGCCCAGCGCCCTGCCCAGCGCCCGGGGGTCGCCGCCGGCCCGCTGCCAGCCGATCGGGGAAGTGGGCTCAGACATGGCGCAGACTATCCTTCATGCTGTCATTGGGTGAGCTGCCATCAGGGGATGGACGACCTGCATGACGACAGCCGCTCAGGCGAGCGGCTTGATCAGGATCTTGGACTTGCGGGCGTGGTTGTAGGTATCGCGCTTGAGCGGCGGCAGGTCGTCGATGTCGGCCAGGCGGAAGCCGTGCTCGAAGAACCAGTGAGTCGTATGCGTGGTCAGCGCGAACAGTGAGGTGAGCCCGAGGCGCCGAGCACGGCGCTCGATCTCCGCCAGCAGCAGCTCGCCCCGTGCCCCGCCACGGTAGTCGTCGTGCACCGCCACGCAGGCCAGCTCGCCCATGTCGGCGTCACGGAAGGTATGCAGGGCACCGCAGCCGATGACCATACCGTCGCGCTCGATCACCAGGTAGTCGTCGATCTCGTGTTCCAGCCGCTCGCGGGAGCGTGGCACCAGCATGCCACGGTGCTCGAGCGGCTCCAGCAGCTCGAGCAGGCCGCCGATGTCGCCGAGCTCGGCCGGGCGCAGCTGCTCGTAGCGGTGCTGGGTGATCATGGTGCCCACCCCGTCGCGGGTGAACAGCTCGCCGAGCAGGGCATTGTGATCGTGCCAGGAGATCAGGTGGGTGCGGGCCACCCCATGGCGGGCGGCGGCACAGGCCGCCCCCAGGTGGCGGGCCAGCTCGCTGCCGGGGTCGGCGCGGCGCAGCAGCGGCTCGGCATCGGCCGGGGTCAGCTGGCGCTGCAGCTGGCCGCTCTGGTCATACAGGCCGCTGGCCTCGCCGAGCAGGATCAGCTTGTCGGCGGAGAGCGCCATGGCGGCGTGCTGGGCCACCTCGGAGGCGTCGAGGTCGAACACCTCGCCGGTGCTGGAGAAGCCCAGCGGCGGCAGTACCACCAGTGCCCGCTTCTCCAGCAGCCCCTCGATGGCACTCGCCCGTACCCGGCGCACCTCGCCACTGTGGTGGAAGTCGATGCCCTCGCGCACCCCCAGCGGCTTGGCCATCACCAGGTTGCCCGAGACCGCGGTCAGCTCCACCCCGTGCAGCGGGGTATTGGGCAATCCCAGGGAGAGCCGCGCCTCGAGCCACAGCCGCTGCTCGGCGGCCACGCGCTCGACGCACGCCATGATAGTCGGATCGGCGACCCAGCGCCCCTGATGGTGGTCCGGCGTGATGCCGGCCGCCTTCAGGGTCAGCTCGACCTGGGGACGAATACCGAACACCACCACCAACCGCACGCCCAGGGTATGCAACAGCGCCAGGTCCTGGATCAACTGCTCGCTTCGGCCTCGCGCCATGGCCTCGCCCTCGATCAGGATGACGAAGGTGCGGCCCCGGTGAGCATTGATATAGGGCGAGGAATTGCGAAACCAGTCGACGAAGGGGAAACGAGTATCCAAGGCCGCACTCCGGCAGCAGATGAGAGATGGATGAAATCGACTTCGACTATATCAGAGCCAGTGAAACGGCGGCACCACTGCCGTGGGCACACCGCTCCAGGTCGGCAGCCGCTGCATGCGGCTGCCGACCGCTCGGGACCCTAGGCTCGACGCTCGTGGCCGGCGCGAAGCGCCCGTCAGCCGAAGATGCCCTTGAAGGTGAAGAAGAACAGGATGGCCAGGCCGGCGCCGGCCGGCAGGGTGATCAGCCACGACATGATGATGGTGCCGATCACCCGCAGGTTCAGCGCCGACATGCCGCGAGCCAGGCCCACGCCGAGCACCGCTCCCACCAGGGTGTGGGTGGTGGAGATCGGCAGGCCAGTCCCCGAGGCGAGCACCACGGTGGTGGCGGCGGCCAGGGTGGCGGCGAAGCCGCGGCTCGGGGTCAGCTCGGTGATGCCGGTGCCCACGGTGGCGATCACCTTGTGGCCGTAGGTGACCAGGCCGACGACGATGCCGCCGCCACCGAGCACCAGCACCCACCAGGGCACCAGGGCCGCGGCGTCGATGACACCGTCGGTGCGTACCACGCTGATCACCGCGGCCAGGGGCCCCACGGCGTTGGCCACGTCGTTGGAGCCGTGGGCGAAGGCCATGGCGCAGGCGGTGAAGATCATCAGCACGCCGAACACCCGCTCGACATTGCCGTAGCCGAAGTGGTCGTCGGCACGGCGCTCGTAGACCACCCGCCGCTCCATCAGCACGCCGATGCCCATGATCGCCAGGCCGATCGGGATCGACAGCAGGAAGCTCTGGCCGAAGCTGAGGTCGAGCCCGACGTGCTTGAGGCCCTTGTTCAGGGTGACCATGGTGACGATGAAGCCGACCAGAAAGACGTAGAGCGGCACATAGCGCTTGGCCGAGGTGAAGGGGTCGCGGGCCTCGAAGATCAAGTGCTGAACCGACTTGAACAGCAGGTAGGCGATGGTACCGGCCAGCAGTGGCGAGACCACCCAGCTCGAGGCGATCTGGCCGACCTTGCCCCAGGCCACCGCCTCCATGCCCAGGCCCACGGCGCCGAAGCCGACGATGGCGCCGACGATGGAGTGGGTGGTGGAGACCGGCCAGCCCCGGGCCGAGGCGATCAGTAGCCAGATGGCCGCCGCCAGCAGCGCCGAGAGCATGCCGTAGACCAGGAACTGCGGATCCCGGGCGAGCAGCCCCGGATCGATGATGCCGCCGCGGATGGTCGCGGTGACCTCGCCGCCGGCCAGCCAGGCACCCAGGAACTCGAAGACCACGGCGATGACGATCGCCTGCCTGATGGTGATGGCGCGGGACCCGACCGAGGTTCCCATGGCGTTGGCGACGTCGTTGGCGCCCACACCCCAGGCCATGAAGAAGCCGAAGATACAGGCCAGAATGATGAAGATTTCGCCGTGCTGCACGATGATCGACATAGGGGGAGGTCGTCCTATGTGGCTGTCAGGGAGTAGCGGATTGGCGTGATGGCGGTATCGCTCGGCACCCGGGCATGCGGTGCCGCGACGAATCGCATCCTAGCGGGCCGTGAGGATCTGCAGGCGACTGCCGACGCGCTCGGCACGGTCGGAGAGTTCGCCGACCCAGTCGATGATCTTGTAGAGGAAGACCACGTCCACCGGCGGCAGCTGGCTCTCGAGCTCGAACAGCTGGCGGCGAATGGCCACCTGCTGGGCGTCGGCCTGTTGCTCGAGCACGTGCAGTTCACGGATCAGCTTCTGCATCACGTCGGAGACGTTGCGGCCGAAACCGGACTCGAGCAGGTCCTTGAGCTCCTCCAGGGCATGACGCGCCTGGGCCACGCAGGCCACGGCGGTCTGCATGTAGTCGCGCATCGGCTGGGCCAGGGGCTCCGGCACCTGCATGCGGCGGCCGAGCATGATGCCGGTGATGTCCCGCACCTTGTTGGCGATCTTGTCCTGGACGCTGATCAGGTCGAGGATGTCGCTGCGGGAAACGGGCAGGAACATGGTGTTGGGCAGGTTGAGGCGCAACTGCGTCTTGAGTTCGTCGGCCTCGTGTTCGAGCCGGGTGACGGTCTCGCGATGTGCGGCGGCGGCCTCCCAGTCACCGACGAGCGCCGCCTCGAAGAACGGCAACAGCTGGTCGGCGCATTCGTTGGCCTTGACGATGTGGGCCAGCAGCGGCTGGAATGGCGACCGGCCGAACATCGCGGAAAACGGATTGGGTGTGACCATGGGGATCCATGTGCGCTGAAGAATTGGCGGCGACAGTATAGTGATCGACGCCGCCTCCGTCATGAAAATATCATGTTAAGTCAACGAAGCCGAGGTGGCGACACCATGAGTCACGAGATCGAACTCAAGCTGGCCCTGGGCCCGGAAGGCCCGGCGGCGCTGCGTCGCCACCCGCGGCTCGCCGGCCACGCGCCGCGCCCTGTCGCCCTCGGCAACACCTACTTCGACACCCCCGCGGGGGACCTGGAGGCCGCCCGCATGGCGCTGCGCCTGCGCCGGATCGATGGTCGCCTGCTGCAGACCCTCAAGACCCGCGGCCAGGGCGGCGGCGGGCTCTCGCGCCGCGGCGAATGGGAGTGGGAGGTGCCGGGGCCGGGGCTCGACCTCGCCAAGCTCGCCGCCCTGCCGCCCATGGCCGACCACGGCGAGGCACTGCTGGCACGACTGGCACCGCGCTTCACCACCGACTTCCGTCGCGAGACCTGGCGGCTCGCGCTCGACGGCACCCGCATCGAGCTGGCGCTCGACCTGGGCGAGATCCGCGCTGCCGGCCGTACGGTGGCGATCCGCGAGCTGGAGCTCGAACTCGAGGCCGGCGCGCCGGCGGCCCTGTGGGACCTGGCCGAGGAGCTGGCCGAGTCGGTCCCGCTGCGCCCGGCGGATACCAGCAAGGCCGCCCGCGGCGCCGCTCTGCTGGCCGGCACCTGGACCCTGCCCGAGGGCGACGGCGCCGGCGCCTGGCTGCACCGCGCCGTGGTGGCGCTGGACGCCCTCGACGACACCGGCGCCCCCGCCTGGCGCGACCGGGCCCGGGAGGCGTTCGCCCACCTCGCCGGGCGCGAGGGAGGCCGCTACCGACGCGAGGCCGAGGTGCTGGCCAGCGCGCTGGACGCCCCCGACTGGCCGACGCCCGCCTTCGGCCGGACGGCCCTGCGCCTGGCCCGCCGGCTGCCCACCGATGCCGCGCTCTGAGACCCACTCCTCGTGACGCCAGGGAGGCGCCCTATGACCACCCCCTTCAAACCCGGCGGAGAGGGCCTGCGCACGCGCGTCTTCCAGGTCATCTTCGAGTCCGACACGCCCCTGGCCAAGGGCTTCGATATCGCCCTGATCGGCGTGATCCTGGCCAGCGTGCTGGTGGTGATGCTCGACAGCGTGGCAGCCTGGCATGCCGGCCACGGCGAGCTGTTCTACTGGCTGGAGTGGGGCTTCACCCTCGCCTTCACGGTGGAGCTGGCCATGCGGCTCTACTGTCTCGACAAGCCCCTGCGCTACCTGCGCAGCTTCTACGGCATCGTCGACGTGATCGCCATCCTGCCCACCTGGCTGGTGCTGATCGTTCCCGGCGCCCAGTCGCTGGTGGTGGTGCGCCTGCTGCGGGTGCTGCGCATCTTCCGCGTGTTGCGGCTGATGCAGTTCGTCGGCGAGGCACGCCTGTTGCTGGATGCCCTCAAGCGCAGCCTCCACCAGATCTTCCTGTTCCTGTTCACCGTCTTCATGCTGGTGACCATCTTCGCCGCCCTGATCTACCTGATCGAGCCCGCCGAGGCCGGCTTCACCAGCATCCCCACGGCCGTCTACTGGGCCATCGTCACCCTGACCACGGTGGGCTACGGCGATATCGTCCCCGTCACCCCCATCGGCCAGGCGATCTCGGTGATGGTGATGCTGATCGGCTATTCGATCATCGCCGTCCCCACGGGGGTGTTCTCGGCGGAGGTGATCCGCTCGATCCGCGCCGACCGCTACTCCGACGAGGCCTGCCCCGGCTGCGGCCATGACCGCCACGAGAAGCGAGCGAAGTACTGCCTGAAGTGCGGCACCTGGCTCGACGAGGAGACGCCGGACCCGCGGCTGAAGGAGGCCGAGAAGTAAAGGCGACAGGGAGGACGAGCCGCCGGAGCACTGAGCCGGCGGCTCGCCCGGATCACTCGCGGAAGGGCTCGACGTCGCCACGCCCCTCGCGGACGATCTTCGGCGGCAGCTCGCGCAGGTCGATGACGCTGGTCGCCTCGAGGTGGCAGGCGCCGCCGTCGATGATCAGGTCGAGGTGGGCGCCGTAGCGGTCACGGATCGCATCCGGATCGGTCATCGGCAGCTCCTCGCCCTCCGGGATCAGGGTCACGCTCATCAGCGGTTCCCCCAGCGCATCGAGCAGCGCCCGCGTGATGCTGTGGTCCGGCACGCGCATGCCGATGGAGCGGCGCTTGGGATGCAGCAGCAGCCGCGGCACTTCGGTGGTGGCATTGAGGATGAAGGTGTAAGCCCCCGGGGTATGGGCCTTGAGCAGACGGAAGACGGCATTGTCCACCTTGGCGTAGGTGCCGATCTCGGAAAGATCCGAACAGACCAGGGTGAAGTTGTGCTTGTCGTCCAGCGAGCGCAGCCACTTGATCCTCTCGATGGCCTTCTTGTCGCCGAGGTGGCAGCCCAGGGCGTAGCCCGAATCGGTGGGATAGGCGATGACGCCACCGTTGCGAATGATCTGGATCGCCTGGTCGATCAGCCGTTTCTGGGGATTGTCTGGATGGATCTGGAAGAACTGGCTCATGCGAGCTCCCTGTTCGATGGCCGATGGATGTCTGTCACTATAACCGCGGCCCGCCTCTCACGCCGCCACCCCGACGACGCCGGCCAGGCGCGGATGCGTCCAGACCGGTGGCGTGGCGGTGCGGGGTACCGGGCTCATGCTGCCCGGGGCCAGGTGCCCCCCGGGAAAGTGGAAGTCACTGCCCACCGAGGCGTAGAGGCCGCGCTCCTGCAGCTGGCGCGCCAGGTCACGGGTCGCATCCGGGTTCTGGAAGCCGCTGACCAGCTCGGCGGCCTGGCCGCCGGCGGCGCGGAAGGCATCGAGCAGCAGGCCGCGCTTGCGCCGGGTCAGGCCGTGGCGCATCGGATGCGCCAGCACCGCCACGCCCCCCGCATCGAGCACCCAGCCCACGGCGTCGGCCAGCTCCGGCCAGTGCGCCTTGACGTCGCCGGCCTTGCCGTTGCCGAGGTGCTTCCTGAAGGCGGTGGCGACATCGGGTACCAGCCCCGCCGCCACCAGGGCCCGGGCGAAGTCGGGTCGACCCAGCGGGCGCAGCGAGCCGGCCTGTTCCCGGGCCCGCGCCAGGGCGTCCTCGAGCCCCAGCGTCTCCAGGCGCCGGGCGATGAGCTCGGCCCGCGCCTCACGCGCCACGGCCTGGGCCTCGAGCCCCTCGACCAGGGCGCCCCGCGCTCCCTCGGGCAACAGCCCGACCACATGGATATTGACGCCGGCCCAGCGGGTGGAGAGCTCGGTCCCGGGCAGCAACCGGATGCCCTCGCGCGCGGCGGCGACGCTGGCCTCGGCGATACCGGCCATGGTGTCATGGTCGGTCAGCGCCATGTGAGTCAGGCCACGCGCCTTGCACAATGCCACCACCGCTTCGGGCGACAGGGCACCGTCCGAGGCGGTGGAGTGCATGTGCAGGTCGATGGAAAGCGGAGAGCTCTCGCCCTCGAAACGGGCGGGAAGTGCGTTCATTGGCAATGACGCCGGCAGGTGACTTTGTCAGAATATCCGTTCATGGTGCTCGCCCGGCCGACCCCGGTCAATGCCGGGCCCTGCCGGACCCCGCGGCCCGTGCCGCGCAACCGAGGAAGCGACTGCAATGCTCTATGCGATCATCAGCGAAGATGTGAAGAACAGCCTGGAGCGGCGCCTCGCCGCCCGCCCCGACCACCTGGCCCGGCTCGAGAAGCTGCGCGACGAGGGCCGCCTGGTGCTGGCCGGCCCGCATCCGGCTATCGACAGCGAAGACCCGGGCGAAGCCGGCTTCTCCGGCAGCCTGGTGGTGGCCGAGTTCGACAGCCTCCAGGACGCCCAGGCCTGGGCCGACGCCGACCCCTACATGATCGCCGGGGTCTACGCCAAGGTGACCGTCAAGCCCTACAAGAAGGTCTTTCCCTGATTTATCCACCGACGGTTTTGCACAGGATCTGTGGATAACGCTGTTGAAACGCCGCGGACGCCTGGCGACAACCCAGTCACGCTGGCGCCACGGCGTCAGCGATCACTTTCTGACCAGCGCCTGCCCACGGGAGCCCCGCCTTGACCGCCGCCCCTGACGGCCTGCCCCCGATGGCGGGCCTGGAGATCGCCCGCCTCGACTGGCGCCAGGACGAGACGGGCGAGTCCGCCCCCCACTCGACGGTCTTCGACGACGTCTACTTCTCGCGCCACGACGGCCGGGCCGAGACCGAGCATGTCTTCATCGCCGGCAACGACCTGCCACGGCGGTTCGCCGAGTGGCGGGAAACGCGCCCCTTCGTGGTCGCCGAGACCGGCTTCGGCACCGGCCTCAACATGCTCTGCGCCTGGGCCTGCTTCGACGCCCACGCCCCCGCGGGGGCCCGGCTGCACCTGGTCTCCACCGAGAAGTTCCCGCTCGCCAGGGAGGATCTCGCCCGGGCGCTGGCCGCCTGGCCGGACCTCGCCGAGCGCGCCGCGCGGCTGGCCGCGCAATGGCCCGAGCCGGTGGCCGGGGTGCATCGGCTGTGGCTCGACGCGCGGGTGGTCCTCGACCTGCACTTCGGCGACACCACCGAGCGGCTGGCGCGGCTCGACGGTCGGGTCGACGCCTGGTTCCTCGACGGCTTCGCACCGGCGAAGAACCCCGAGATGTGGCGCCCCGGGCTGTTCCTCGCCATGGCCGAACGCTCGCGGCCCGGGGCGACCCTGGCCACCTTCACCTGTGCCGGCGTGGTCAAGCGCGGCCTGGCGGCCGCCGGCTTCGCCTGGCGCAAGGTGCCCGGGTTCGGGCGCAAGCGCGAGATGCTCGCCGGCGAGATCGCCGCGCCGCCGCTGGACGAGCGCCGCCGTCGCACCCCCTGGTTCGCCGCGCCGGCCCCGCTACCGGCGCGGCATGTCGCCGTCGTCGGCGCCGGCCTCGCCGGCGCCAGCGTGGCGCACGCCCTGGCCCGGCGCGGGATCGCGGTGACCCTGCTCGACCGGGAAGGCCCCGGGGCCGGCGGCTCCGGCAACCGCCAGGGGGCGCTCTACGTCAAGCTGGCGGTGGCGACCAACCCGCAGAGCCGGGTCTATCTCGCCGGGCTGCTGCACAGCCGCCGCTGGCTAACGCGGCTGGATTCGGAGCCGGATAACGAGACCCTGGACCCGGCCCGAACCCTCTGGCGGCCGAGCGGCGTACTGCAACTGGCCATATCGGAGAAGGAACGGGAGCGCCAGGCCCGCTTCCTGGCGAACCATGCCCTGCCGACGAGCGTGGTGGAAGGTCTCGATGCCGCAACCGCCGGTGAGCGCGCCGGGCTCGAGATAGGTAGCCCCGCCCTGGACTATCCGCTGGCGGGCTGGGTCAGGCCCGCGGCGCTCTGCACCCGGCTGGCCGACACGCCGGGCGTGACCTTCCATCGGGCCGAGGTCACATCGCTCGAGCGGGGGAAAGACGGCTGGCAACTGGTCCTGGCCGATGGCGTGCGACTCGACGCCGATCAGGTGGTAATCGCCACCGCGGCCCTGGCCAACCGCTTCGCCCAGACCGCACAGCTGCCGCTGCAACCGGTGCGCGGCCAGGTATCGCAGCTCGCGCTGCCGGCAGGGGTGACCGGGCCCGAACGGGTGATCTGCGCCGGCGGCTATGTGTCGCCGGCGCTCGACGGCGCGCTCACCTTCGGCGCCACCTTCGCCCCCAACGACGCGGTCGCCGACCTGCGCGAGGCGGACCACGCCGCCAACCTGGCCGAACTCGCGCGCACCCTGCCCGCCTTCGTGGCGGCCCTGCGCCGGGCGGGGGTCGACCTCGACCCGAGCCGGCTGGCGGGGCGGGCCGCGATCCGCGCCGCCAGCCCCGACAAGTCGCCCTACGCGGGCCCGGTGCCCGACGCCGAGGCCTGGCGGGCCGACTACGCCGCACTGGCCAGGGACGCGACCCGCGTGCCCGCCACGCCCGGCCGCCACCATGGCGGGCTGTGGATCAGCACCGCCCACGGCTCGCGGGGGCTCGCCAGCGCGCCGCTGTGCGCGGAACTCATCGCCTCGATGATCTGCGACGAGCCGCTGCCGCTGGAGCAGCCGCTGGTCGATCACCTGCACCCGGGCCGGCGCATCATCAGGGACCTGGTGAGGGGGAAGCAGGCCTGACTCGAGGCCTTCTGTGGGGCTTGGCTCTGCCGGGGGGTAGCTTCCCTGCCAGGAGCTTGGCTCTGCCGGGTGGTAGTTTCCCTGCCTGTGGAAGCTTGGCTCCGCCGGGGGGTAGTTTCCCTGCCTGTGGGAGCTTGGCTCTGCCGGGGGGTAGTTTCCCTGCCTGTGGGAGCTTGGCTCCGCCGAGCGATTGGCGCCGAAGGCGCCTTGGCGGTGGCCGCCAACCTGGCCGATAACCGCCCAGCGCCGCTTCGCACCGCCATCGCCCCGCAAAGCGTGGCTCCCACAGATAATCGGCCGATGCCTGCCCTGGAGCTCCGCTCCCACAGCCAACCGGCCGGCTGCTGCCGTGGATCCCTACCCTTCCTCGTCGTCGGCCAGGTCGCGGCCGAAGGCGCGCCACTGGGCCAGCGTCATCACCTCGGTGGTCTCGGTCTCGAGGTCGTGGGCGATCAGCAGTTCGCCGCGCTCGAGCTGGCGCTTGAGCTCGGCGACCCAGCCGCGCATGCCCTCGCCGGTGTCGGTGGTGTCGTAGCCCTGGCGGGTGACGAAGGCCTCGAGCAGGGCGTCGAGGGTCTCGCCGGGCAGCATGCGGTGGGGTACCTCGATAAAGCGACCGTCATTCATTGCGCTTCCTCTCCGTTCTCCCAGGCCTCGAGCCGGGCGAGGAAGGCCGCCTCGTCGAGCACCTCGACGCCGAGCTGCATGGCCTTCTCGAGCTTGCTGCCGGCGGCCTCACCGGCCACCACGGCGGCGGTCTTCTTCGACACGCTGCCGGCGACCTTGGCGCCCAGTGCCTGCAGCCGCGCCTTGCCCTCATCGCGGGTCATGCTCTCCAGGGTGCCGGTGAGCACCCAGGTCTGGCCGGCCAGCGGCTGGGGCCGCTCGCTGATCGCCTCCTCGGCCCAGGTCACCCCGCGGGCACGGAGGTCCTCGATGGTGTCCAGGTTGTGTGGCTGGCGAAAGAAGGTATGCACATGGGCCGCCACCACCGGCCCCACGTCGTCGACGGCCTCGAGCTCCTCGACCTCCGCCTCCATCAGCGCCTCCAGGGTACCGAAGTGGCGCGCCAGGTTGGCGGCGGTGGCCTCGCCCACCTCGCGGATGCCCAGGGCGTAGATGAAGCGCGGCAGGGTCGTCTGCTTGGCCTTGTCCAGCGCCGCCACCAGGTTCTCGGAGGACTTCTGCGCCATGCGAGGCAGGTCGGCCAGCCGCTCGGCCTCGAGCCGGAACAGGTCCGCCGGGGTGGTGACCCAGTCGCGCTCGACCAGTTGATCGATCAGCTTCTCGCCGAGGCCGTCGATATCGAGCGCGCGACGCGAGGCGAAGTGCTTGAGCGCCTCCTTGCGCTGGGCGGCACAGAAGAGCCCGCCGGAGCAGCGCGAGACGACCTCGCCCTCGATGCGCTCGATCTCGGAGTCGCACACCGGGCAGCGGTCGGGGAAGACGATTTCCCGGGCGTCGGCCGGGCGCTCCTCCGCCAGCACCCGCACCACCTGCGGGATGACATCGCCGGCGCGGCGGATGGCCACGGTGTCGCCGATCATCACTCCCAGGCGGGCGATCTCGTCGGCATTGTGCAGGGTAGCATTGGAGACGGTGACGCCGGCCACCGAGACCGGCTCGAGCCGCGCCACCGGGGTGATGGCCCCGGTGCGCCCGACCTGGAATTCCACATCGTTGAGTCGGGTGGTCTGTTCCTGGGCGGGAAACTTGAAGGCGATGGCCCAGCGCGGTGCGCGGGCGACGAAGCCGAGCTCGCGCTGCAGGCGCAGGTCATCGACCTTGATCACCACGCCATCGATGTCGTAGCCCAGGCCATCGCGCTTCTCGCCCAGGCGCCGGCAGTAGTCGATCAGCCCCTGACTGCCGGTGACCACCTCGAGCTCGGCGCTGGTGCGCAGGCCGAGAGCGCCGAGGCGCGCCATCAGCTCGCTGTGGGTGGCATCGCCCTGGTCCGGCTCGATCCGCGCGACCTGGTAGGCGCTGAACTCCAGCGGTCGGGTGGCGGTGATCCTGGGGTCGAGCTGACGCAGGCTGCCGGCGGCGGCATTGCGCGGGTTGGCGAAGACCTTGCCGCCCTCCTCGCGCGCCTTGTCGTTCAGCGCCTCGAAACCGGCGTGACTCATGACCACCTCGCCGCGCACCTCCAGCAGGGTCGGATGCGCCTGGCCACGCAGCTTGAGCGGGATGGAGCGAAGGGTGCGCAGGTTGGAGGTGATGCCCTCGCCGGTGCGGCCGTCGCCCCGGGTCGCGCCGCTGATCAGCAAGCCGTTCTCGTAGACCAGCGATACCGCGGCACCATCGAGCTTGGGCTCGCAGCAGAAGGCGAGCGCCTCGCCGTCGACCTCGAGGCGGTCGCCGATGCGCTTGACGAAGGCGGCGAGCTCCGCCTCGTCGAAGGCGTTGTCCAGCGATAGCATCGGGACGGCATGCCGGACCTCGGGGAAGCCGGCATCCGGTGCCGCGCCGACCCGCTGGGTGGGAGAATCCGGCGTCACCAGGTCGGGATACGCTTCCTCGATCTCCTGCAGCCGGCGCAGCCGGCGGTCATAGTCGGCATCGGTGAGCCTGGGCGTGTCGAGCACATAGTAGCGGTAGTTGGCGTCTTCGAGTTCGGCGCGCAGACGCGCCGCTTCGTCGCGAATGTCCTGATCGGGCGGGGTCATGGAGTCCTGGTTCTCGGTTTATAGCGAGGGCTCGAAGCCAGATTGTGGCCTAGCTTACCAAAGCAACAACCCCCGTGGGGCTACCTCACGGGGGTTGTCTTCCAGCTTACCGCTTACAGCTTACAGCTAATTCACCTGGTAGCGGTGCAGGCGATTGCGCCGTGCGAACTCCTGGACCCGCTGGCGGGCGAATCCCACGGTCTGGGCGGTCATCACGCTCAGGTTCTCGTCCTTCAGCTCGCCACCCAGGTGGCGGACGACGACCATGGCGGTCTCGACCATCGCCTCGAAGGCGGCCGCGGTGTCGCTGGCCCCCGGCAGAGGCATCAGCAGGGTCACGCCAGGCGTGCGGAAGTCGTCCATGGACTCGATGGGGAAGGTCCCCGGTTTGAGCACGTTGACCATCGAGAACTGCAGTTGACTCTCCGGGTCCTCGGTCTCGAAGCGGTGGAAGATCCCCATGTCGCGGCTGTAGCGCAGCCCGCAGGCGAGCATCAGGTCGAGCAGCGCGGTGCCGGAGAAGCCCTGCTCGTCACGGGACATCACGCTGATGACGATGATCTCCTCGGCGTGGCTGAGCGCATGCCGGGCATGCTCGGCACTGACGTCGTGACGCAGCGCCTTCTCGAGCACCGGGTGGGCGCGCACCACATCGCTCTGCCGGAAGGGTTCCTCGTGCGCCGCAGCCTCGTCACGGGGCGCTTCATGCTCGCGGGCCGACGCATCGCCGTCGGTGCCGCTCGTGGCATGCGCCTCGAGAGGGAGCGCCTCGGCATCGCGCAGCCGCGGCGGCGCGAACAACGGATCATCGTCGTCGGCCTGGGCGATGGCCTCGGCCTCGAGCCGGCGGCGCTCCTCTTCGGCCTGGCGGCGCTGTTCGGCGGCACGTGCGGCTTGCTCGGCCTTCTGCTGCGCGCGGCGCTGCTTCTCCAGCCGTTTCCGTTCGCGGCGCTCGGCGATGCTCTTCTGCAGTGAGGTACCGAAACGTTGCATGGAGACGCCCACGCGCTTCGAGCCACTCTTGATCGAATCGCTCATGCCGTCGAGGTCAACCAGGCGGTAGCGCTCGGCATCCTGATACTCGTCGTGATGATCCTCGGGATCGGCGGCCAGGGGCTCCGCGCCCGCCCCGCCCGTCTCGGGTGCATCGTCTGCCAGCGCCGAGAGGCTCGGTTCGCGACGCTCGCCGGCGGCCGGTTCGCTGGTCCGGGGCTCGACACTGTCGTCGTCCGGCCCCACGCCGGCGGCGGGACGACGGGATGCCGGCTCGGCCGAGCGGGCCTTGGCACGCTCCGGCGCTTCATCCTTCCGTGCCGTCGCGCCCGGGGCCTCCTGCACACGCGCCTCGCGCGCCGGCGCGACGTCATCGGCTTCCGGCCCGGCCCGCGGAGCCGGGATGTCGCTTGGCTGGACCGACTCGCCACTCGCCGACGGGCCGGCCTCGGCCTTGAAGCCGGCCAGCACACGCGAGGGCCCGGGATGCTCCTGGCGCTCGAGCTTGGGTTTGGGTTGCATGCTGCTGTAGTCCGCGGGCCTGACGACTCGCGCCCCTCCGTTGGGCAGCTCCCAGTTGATTTCAGCCTCGCGGGCCGCCGCTTCGGGATCGAGGTCCTGCCCTCGCGCGTCGCCTTCCACCTCGTCGAGGCGAGGGATTCGACGCTGGCGCTGCAGGCGACGCACTCCATCGATGACGATGAGGGTCACCAGCGCCAACCCCAGGATGATCAGCCACTCTCTAAGTTCCATGGGTCGTCATGCCTTTTGCTAAGGCGCCATGCCTGATGGTTGTCCGTCAACAGCATAGCGCGATTGCCAAAAAAAGGGCCACTTTTTTTGTTTGTCAAGCCTGGCATTTTCCTGCCTGGAGTCGACAGTGCCCTGTGCAATCGCCCTTCCCTAATCCCTGTGCATCCATGCAATGCAGCAACATTGCCTTCCTTGTTACCCCTTTTGCCGCCCACGATCAAGTCCGTCAGGCCTCGGCCAAGGCCGCCGCCTCCTCGACACCCACTGCCACCAGCCGCGAAACCCCCGGCTCCTGCATGGTCACCCCCATGAGTCGTTCCGATGCCTCCATGGCGATCTTGTTGTGAGTGATATAGATGAACTGGACCGTCTCCGACATCTCCTTCACCAGCTTCGCGTAGCGGCCAACATTGGCGTCATCGAGAGGGGCATCTACCTCGTCGAGCATGCAGAAGGGAGCCGGATTGAGCTGGAAGATGGCGAAGACCATCGACAGGGCGGTGAGCGCCTTTTCCCCTCCGGACAGGAGATGAATGGTGCTGTTCTTCTTGCCTGGCGGTCTAGCCATGATCGCCACGCCCGTCTCGAGCAAATCCTCGCCGGTCAGGGTCAACCATGCGGTTCCGCCACCGAAGACTCGCGGGAAAAGCGACTGCAGGCCGGTATTGACTCGCTCGAAGGTCTCGCGGAAACGGGTGCGGGTTTCCTGGTCGATGCGGCGGATCGCCCGGTCGAGGGTCGCCAGCGCCTCGCTGAGCTCGGCGTGCTGGGCCTCCAGGTAGTCGCGCCGCTCGGCCTGCTGGTCGTACTCCTCGATGGCCGCCAGGTTGATGGCGCCGAGCCGGCGGATGCGCTCGCCGAGCTCCTCGAGGCGAGTCTGCCAGGCGGAGTCGGTGGCATTGGGATCCAGCGACTCGGCCAGGGCGGTGGCGTCGTGGCCCAGCTCCCCGAGCTGCTCGTCCTGGGTCTCGGCCTTGAGGCTGAGCGCCTGGACCTGCATCCGCGCTTCCTGCAGCCGCTCGCGGATGCCCTCCAGGTGGCGCTCGTGCCCCTGCCGCGCCTGTTCGTCCTCGCGCAGTCGCTCGACCAGCTCGGCGGCCCGGCTACGTACCTCGTTCAGGGTGCGCTCCTCGCGCTCGCGGCGGTCGAGCAGTTCGTCGAGGCGCTCGCGACGCTCCTCCTCGGGCTCACGCAGCGACTCGCGTTCCTCCTCGAGCTCGGCGGCGCGCTGCTCGAGGCGTTCGCGCGTCTCGCTGGCGCGGCCCTGCTGTTCGGCGAGCCCGGCCCGCTCGGTGGTCAGACGCTCCTGCTCCAGGGCGAGCTGCTGGACCTTCTCGGCCAGTGGGCGCTGGCGAGCGCGCAGCGAGGCGAGTCGCTCCCGGGCCTGCTGGCGCTCGCGGTCGAGCCGCTCGCGGCGCTCGGCGCCCTCCTCGAGGCGCGCCATGGCCTGTTGCCAGCGGTCGCGGACCTCCTCGATGGCCAGCTGCGCTTCTTCGCGCGCCTCGGCCAGCCCGGCGAGCTCCTCGCCGAGCTCGGCGGCGCGCCCTTCCAGGTGCTCGAGGCGGCTGGCGAGGCCACTGTCCTGCACCGCCAGTTGCTGACGCTGCCGGTCGAGGTCCCGCTCCCTCAATCGGGTCTCCTCCAGGGCGCCTTCGGCCTGCTCGACCCGCTCGGCGGCCTCATTGAGCCGCGCCTCCTGCTCGCCCAGGCGCGCCTCCACGGCCTCGAGCTCGGCCCGCACCTCCGCCTCGCGGCGGCGACTGACCAGCAGGGCGTCGAGCCCCTCGCCCCGGCCGCGATGACGTACCCAGCCCGAGCCCAGCCAGAGGCCGTCGGCGGTGATCAGGCTCTCGCCGGGAGCGAGCGCCTCGCCCGCCCCCCAGGCCGCCTCGCGGGAGTCGGCGCAGCGGATACCGGCCAGCCACTGGGCGGCGGCGCCGGCGCCGCGTACCTTCGTCGCCAGGCTGTCGGCAGGGGCGGAGCGCTCGCCGGCCTCGAGCAGGCCGAGCTCGCCGGGGGCGGCATCGAGGGCGGCACGCCCCGCGCCGAGGGGGCTCAGGCGTGCCCGCAGCCAGGGAGCGAGCACCCAGGAGACGACTTCTTCCCAGCCGGGCTCGACCTCGAGGCTCTCGCCCAGGCGCGGGGCCTCGGCCAGGCCGTGTTCGGCCAGGTGGGCGTCGAGCGCCTCGTCGTGATCGGCCAGGCCGGCCTGAATCAGCGCCTCCAGCGAGGCCAGTTCGCCCTGCAGGGTACTGCGTCGCTGGCGATCGGCCTCGCGTGCCTGCTCCGTCTCGCGCACCCGCTCCCGGGCGGTATCGCGGCTCGCCTGGAGCGTCTCGCGGCGCTCCTCCACCGCTTCGCGGGACAGCTCGAGCTCGACCAGCCGCTCGGCCAGCTCGCTGCGCTGCCCGGTGAGCAGGGCGATGTCGGGCAGTTCCTCGTGCTGCTGGCGGCGGCGCCGCTCGTCGGCGTCGAGGCGCTCGAGCTGCCCCTCGAGTTCGCGCAGGCGATCCTGGGCGCGCTCCGCCTCGCGGCTCGCCTCTCGCCACTGCTCGTTGAAGGCCTCCCAGGCGGCATCGGCCTCCTCGGCCAGGGGCTCGGCGTCCTCGAGGCCGGCCTCGAGCTCGGCGAGCTGCTCGGCGACCTCCTCGCGCTCGGGCACGAGGGTCTCGAGGCGTTCGTCGAGCCGCGCCAGGCGGTCGCCGTCGTCCTCGCCCAGGCGGTCGAGCTCGACGAGCTCGCGGCGGGCGTTCCCCAGGTCGCGGGCGAGCTGGGCGTCGCGGGCCCGGGCGTGTTCGATGTCCTGCTCGAGGCGAGCGATGGCGGTGGTGGTCTCGTAGAAGCGCGCCTGCTGGGCGTCGAGCTCGCCGGCCAGCCGGTCGTGGTCGGCGCGCGCCTCCTCGAGGCGGGTCTCGCACTGGCGCAGCCCCAGCACCTCGCGCTCGACACCGGTCTCCAGGTCGCGGACCCGGCTCTCCTCCTCGAGCTGGCTGGCGCGCAGGGCACGGGCACGCAGCAACGCCAGCTCACCCTTCACCCGGTGCTCCTCCTGCTTGAGGGTCTGGTAGCGGCGGGCGGCCTCGGCCTGGCGCCTCAGGCGCTCGAGCTGCTTGTCGAGTTCCTCGCGGATATCCTCCAGGCGATCCAGGTTCTCCTGGGTGCGGCGCATGCGGTTCTCGGTCTCGCGGCGGCGCTCCTTGTACTTGGAGATGCCGGCGGCCTCCTCGAGGGTGGCGCGCAGCTCCTCGGGACGCGCCTCGATCAGCCGCGAGATCATGCCCTGGCCGATGATGGCGTAGGAGCGCGGGCCGAGGCCGGTGCCGAGGAAGAGGTCGGCGATGTCGCGGCGGCGACACTTCTGGCCGTTGAAGAAGTAGTTCGACTGGCCATCGCGGGTGACCAGGCGCTTGACGGCGATCTCGGCGTACTGGGCGTAGATGCCGCCCATGGCACCGTCGCGGTTGTCGAACAGCAGTTCGATGGAGGCCTGCCCCACCGGCTTGCGGCCGGTGGAACCGTTGAAGATGACATCGGTCATCGACTCGCCGCGCAGGGTCTTGGCCGAGGACTCGCCCATCACCCAGCGCACGGCGTCGATGATGTTCGACTTGCCGCAGCCGTTGGGGCCGACGATCGCGGTCATGTTGCCGTCGAAGGGCACCGTGACCGGATCGACGAAGGACTTGAACCCTACCAGGCGAATCGACTTGAGGCGCATCCCTGCAGACTCCTCCGCTAGCCTGTGGCCGTCATTCGAAGACCCGGTCGATCACGAGCTCGACGGGCTCGCCGTCGACGCTGCCTACCGCCACGCCCTCGCGGTCGCCGAACAGGTCACCGGCCTGGGGGGTGGCCTCGCCACTGGCCGAGACGCGCACCACCAGTCGCGCCTGGCTCACCCGGGAGAGGCTGGCCTCGGGCGACATGGCGCGGGTGTCGTCGAGCACCAGGTCGGCCGGCAGGTCGCCGAGGCTCAGCCGGGCGACGGCCAGCGGCGGCAGTTCGCCCTCCATGTCCCTGGCCACCACGAACACCGCGGCATCGGCGTCGACGCGATCGGCGAGGTCGGCGGCGAGGCTCACCCGCACATGGATGCCGGGCCCCTCGGCGGCGGCCTGCTCGCGCTCGTCCGGCGCGATGCCCAGCCTCTGCTGGGCCACACGGATGCCCTCGCGCAGGGCCTCGCCGGAGGCGGCATCGTCCATGCCGGCGATGGCGCGTCGCCACTGCTCGATGGCCCGTTCGTAGTCGCCGCGGTCGAAGGCCTCGATGCCGAGGATGCCGAGCACGGTGGGCTGGCTGGAGTCCAGCGCCAGGGCCTCGTCGATCAGCGCCTGCACCTCGGCGGTCAGCTGGCGATCGGCGACGAAGAACTTGATCTGGGCCAGTTGGCCGAGCAGCGGCGCGCGGCGCCCCTCGATCGCGATGAGCCGCTCCAGGGCGTCGATCGCCTGCTCGCCCCGGCCGGCATCGCGGTAGAGCGGGAACAGCGACATCCAGACGTTGGGGTTGTTCGGCTGGCGGGCGGCCTGCTCCTCGAGCCGCTCGATCATCATCGCCAGCGAGCCGTCGGGATGGTCGATCACTTCCTGCTGAACCGCCAGCAGGGTGAGGTCGCCCTCGGCGCCTTCGCGCTGGTACCAGAACGCGCTGGCCACCACCACGGCGACCATCACCAGCGGCACCGCGAGACGGCCGGCCGCGGAGGGCCTGAGCGGGGCACGCTTGAGGTGCTCGGTGTCGTCGAGCAGGCTGCGCTCGAGTTCGAGGCGGTCCTCCTCGAAGCGGGCCTCGTCGATCTCGCCCCGTTCCAGGGCGGCCTCCAGCGACGCGAGGCGACGCTGGAAGATGGCCACGTTCTGCTCGCCGGCGCGGTCGTTGGCCTCGAAGTCGCGCTGGGCGTCGTGCACGACACGGGCACGCCGCAGCGGCGCCGCCAGCAACCACAGGGCCGGGAGCAGCAGGACGGCGAAGGCGATCCAGAGTAGGGTCATTCGGTCCTCTCGCGATTGATCAGGGCGTCGAGGCGGGCGCGCTCCTCGGGGGTGAGGGCGCTGGCCGAGGCGTTGCGGCGGGCCCGCACGACGAGGATCACCAGCACGCCGCCGAGCACCACCAGGGCGGCCGGCAGTCCCCACAGCAGGAAGGTGCGGCCTTCCAGCCGCGGGTTGTAGAGCACATAGTCGCCGAAGCGCTGCACCATGTGATCGCGAATCTCCATGTCCGACCTGCCGTCCTGCAGCAGCGCGTAGACCCGCTCGCGCATGTCACCCGAGACCGGTGCCGCGGAGTCGTTGATCGCCTGGTTCTCGCAGGTCGGGCAGCGCAGCGAGGCGGTCAGGCTCTGGTAGCGCCGCTCGAGCACCGGGTCGTCGAACTCGCGCACCTCGATGGCCGCGCCCTGGGCCAGGCCGGCGGCCAGCAGGCCCAGGCACAGCACCGCCAGGAAGGATCGCATCAACGCCATTTCTCCACCTCCGGCAGGATCTTTTCCCGGACCTCGCCCGGCGCGATGTAGCCGGTGTGGTGATAGCGGATCACGCCATCGGCATCCACCAGGAAGGTTTCCGGGGCCCCGTAGACGCCGAGCTCGAAGGCCAGCTCGCCGTCCGGGTCGAAGATATTGGTCTCGAAGGGGTCGCCGAACTCCTCGAGGAAACCGAGCCCCTTCTCGCGGGTGTCCTTGTAGCTGATGCCCACCAGGCGGATGCCGCGGTTGGCGAGGTCGAGCAGCTGGGGCATCTCGCGCTTGCACTCCGGGCACCATTCGCCCCAGACGTTGACCAGGGTCGGCTCGCCGGTGGTGAGCAGCGAGCGGTCGACCCGGCGCTCGGCGTCCTCCAGGGTCGCCAGGTCGAACTCGGGGAAGTCCCTCGCCATCAGCGCCGAATCCCGGTGGAAGGGATTGAGCGACAGCCCCTGGTAGAGGAACCCCGACAACACCAGGAAGCCGAGCAGCGGCAACAGCAGCAGCAGACGTCGTTTCATACGGTCGCCTCCCGGCCACCGGTCTCGGCGGCCTGCGTCTCGGGGTCGCGCGCCGTGGCCAGGCGACGGTAGCGCTTGTCGGCCACCGCCAGCACACCGCCGGCCGCCATCAGCAGCGCGCCGAGCCACAGCCAGCGCACGAACGGCTTGTACTGCACGCGCATCGCCCAGGTGCCGTCGTCGAGGTCCTCGCCCATGGCCACGTAGAGGTCACGGAAGAACCCCGGGCGCAGGGCGACCTGGGTCATCGGCATGCCGCGGGCGATGTAGAGCCGCTTCTCGGGGGTCATGGTGAAGCTGCGCCGGCTCTCGCCGCGCTGCACCTCGATCACCGCGCGGTCGGCCAGGAAGTTGGCACCACGGCGGCTGGTGAGTTCGGTCATGGTGAAGGTGTAGCCGGCGACCTGGACGCTGTCGCCGGGCCCCATGCGCACGTTGCGCTCGATATTGTAGTTGGACACCACGGCCACGCCGACGATGGTCACCGCCACGCCCAGGTGGCCGAGCTGCATGCCCCAGTAGGCCAGCGACAACCGCTTGAGGCCGGCGAGCCGCGTGGTGGCGTTGCGGGCCTTGTCGTAGAGGTCGCGCAGCATCGGCAGCACGATCCACAGCGCCGCCACCAGGCCGATGGCGACCCAGGCGTTCCACTCGCCGCCATAGAGGAAGGGCATCGCCGCGCCGATCACCACCGCGGCGAGTGCCGCCCCGCCCAGCCGATGCCACAGGTCGCGGCCGTTCATGCGCTTCCAGCGCGATACCGGCCCGAGCCCCATGAACACGCACATGATCACGGTCAGTGGCACGAACAGCGCGTTGAAGTAGGGGGGGCCCACGCTGATCTTGCCGAGGTTCAGCGCATCGAGCAGCAGTGGGTAGACGGTGCCCATCAGCACGGTGACGGTCATGATCACCAGCATGATGTTGTTGATCAGCAGCAGGGCGTCGCGGGAGAGCCAGGTGAAGCCGACCCGGTGGCTGACCCGCGGGGCACGCAGGGCGAAGAGCAGCAGCGACAGGCCCACGGTGATGCCCAGCAGCACCAGGATGAAGAAGCCCCGGGCGGGGTCGTTGGCGAAGGCATGCACCGAGGTGAGCACCCCGGAGCGCACCAGGAAGGTGCCGAGCAGCGACAGCGAGAAGGTGGTGATCGCCAGCAGCACCGTCCAGCTCTTGAAGGCACCGCGCTTCTCGGTGACCGCCAGCGAGTGGATCAGCGCCGTGCCGGTGAGCCACGGCAGCAGCGAGGCGTTCTCCACCGGGTCCCAGAACCACCAGCCGCCCCAGCCGAGCTCGTAGTAGGCCCACCAGCTGCCGAGCGCGATGCCCACGGTGAGGAAGGCCCAGGCCAGGTTGGCCCAGGGGCGCGCCCAGCGAGTCCAGGCGGCGTCCAGACGCCCGCCCAGCAGGGCGGCGATGGCGAAGGCGAAGACCACCGAGAAGCCGACGTACCCCATGTAGAGCATCGGCGGATGGACGATCAGGCCGAAGTCCTGCAGCAGCGGGTTCAGGTCGGCGCCGTCCTGGGGCATGTTGGGCAGCAGCCGCTCGAAGGGGTTGGAGGTGACCAGGATGAACAGCAGGAAGCCGACACAGACCAGCCCCATCACGCCGATGACCCGGGCGACCATGTCACGCGGCAGCTCGCGGGAGAAGCGCGCGGCGAAGTAGCCCCAGCCGGCGAGCATCAGGCTCCACAGCAGCACCGAGCCCTCGTGGTTGCCCCACACGGCACTGGCCTTGTAGTACCAGGGCAGCATCGAGTTGGAGTTGTTGGCGACATTGGCCACGCTGAAGTCGTCGAGCAGGTAGCTCGCCGTCAGGCAGGCATAGGCGATCACCACGAACAGGAACTGACCGGCCGCCATGGGTCGGGCATAGGCCATCCACAGGGGTCGACGGGTCGCCGCACCGGCCAGGGGCATCACCGCCTGGACCGCCGCCAGCAGCAGGGCGATGACCAGGGCGTAGTGGCCGACTTCGGGGATCATCTGGATCAGCATGGGCACTCCCGATCAGTTCTGGCTGGCGCCGTCGCCCTGGGCGTCGAGCCGCTTGCCGACCTCGGCGGCCTTGGCCTGGTAGTCGGCCGGCGAGTAACCGGCCTCCTCCAGCGCCTGGGCCACTTCCGGCGGCATGTAGTTCTCGTCGTGGCGTGCCAGCACCTGGTCGGCCCTGAGCCAGCCGTCGTGCTGGAGCTCGCCGACCACCACCACCCCCTGCCCCTCGCGGAACAGGTCGGGCAGGATGCCACTGTAGTGCACGCGCAGGTCGTCGACGTAGTCGGTCACGGTGAATTCCACGTCGAGGCTGTCTCGATTGCGCGACACGGACCCCTCCTTGACCATGCCGCCGGCACGGATCTGGCGCTCGAAGGGCGCCTCCCCGGCGGCGATCTGCACCGGGCTGAAGAAGAGGTTGATGTTGGCGCGCAGCGCGTAGAGGGTCAGGCCGATGGCGATGGCCGCCAGGGAGACCAGCCCCAGGATCACGAACAGCTTCTGCTTGCGTTTAGGTGTCATCGTTACGACCACCCCTCTGATGGGAAACCTGTGCCTGACCGCCGGCGAGGCGCTGTTCGCGCCGCACCCGGCGCTGCAGGTTGCGCAGCAACTGGCGCCGCTCGCTGCGGGCGTGTAGCACGATGCCGCCGAGCAGCGCCGCGGTGACGGCCCAGGAAGCCCAGACGTAGGGGCCGTGGCCGCCCATGGCAAGAAACTCGTTGAAGGTCGCGAAGGCCATCACCCCTCCTCCCCGGCCAGGTCACGCACCCAGCGCTTGGTCGACTCGCGGCGCAGGATCTCGCTGCGGGTGCGCATCAGCGTCAGGGCGATGAAGAAGCAGTAGAAGCCCAGCACCATGATCAGCAGCGGCAGCCACATCTCCATGGGCATGGCCGGCCGTGAGGTGATGGTGAAGGTGGCGGGCTGGTGCAGGGTGTACCACCAGTCGACCGAATACTTGATGATCGGGATGTTGATCACGCCCACCATGGCCAGTACCGAGGCCGCCCGGGAGGCGCTGTCGCGGCTGGCAAAGGCGCCGCGCAGGGCGATGACGCCGAAATAGAGGAACAGCAGGATCAGCATCGAGGTCAGGCGGGCGTCCCACATCCACCAGGTGCCCCAGGTGGGTACGCCCCAGACCGCACCGGAGAACAGCGCGATGAAGGTCATGGCCGCGCCCAGCGGTGCCATCATCGCGGCCGCCATGTCGGCGACCTTGATCTTCCAGACCATGAACACCAGGCCGGCCACCGCCATTGAGACGAAGATCGACTGGGCCAGGAAGGCCGCCGGCACATGCACATAGATGATGCGGAAGCTGTTGCCCTGCTGGTAGTCGGCCGGCGCGAAGGCCAGCCCCCAGACGCTCCCCACCAGCAGCAGCAGCGCCGCCGCGGCCCAGAACCAGGGCTGCAGGCGGGTGCTGATGGTGTAGAACCACTTCGGTGATCCGAGCTTGTGAATGAAGGCCCACATGCCTCGTCAATTCCTCAACCGTTGATGCTGATACGCAGTGCTGCCGCGATCGCCCAGGGGGCGAACATCAGCGTCACCGCCAGCAGCGCGCCAAGTATGGCCAGATGTGCCGCAACGCCATCCCCCAGGATCGCCGCCTGCACGGCGCCGGCACCGAAGATCAGCACCGGGATATAAAGAGGCAGCACCAGCAGCGAGAGCAGCACCCCGCCGCGCGCGAGCCCCACGGTCAGCGCCGCCCCGATGGCCCCGATCAGGCTCAGGCTGGCGCTCCCCAACGCCAGCGACAGGGCCAGCACCCCATAGCTGCCGGCCGGCAGCGACAGCATGATGCCCAGCAGCGGCGCCATCAGCGCCAGCGGCAGGCCGGTGAGCAGCCAGTGCACCGCCACCTTGGCCAACCCCAGGGCGGCCAACGGCTGGGGCGTGAGCAGCAGCTGCTCGAGGGAGCCGTCGTCGTAGTCGCCGCGAAACAGGCTATCCAGCGAGAGCAGGGCGGCCAGCAGGGCCGCCACCCACAGCAGTCCCGGGGCGATGGTGGCCAGCAGTTCCGGATCCGGCGAGATGCCGATCGGGAACAGGGTGATCACCAGGGCGAAAAACACCAGCGGGTTGAGCACCTCGCTGCGCCGTCGCAACAGCAGGACCAGATCGCGTTTCAGGGTCGCTCGCAATGCGACCATCAGGCCGCCGCGAGGTTCCCGGTGGCAGGGCATGGCCGCCTCGGTGTCGGTGATCGATGTCTCAGTGCCGGGCATCGCCTCCTCCCCGGCCGAGACGGATATGCCTCAGCTCATCGGTGGCCCGCAGCTCATGGTGGGTGGTGACCAGCACGCAGCCCCCGGCCCTGGCATGGGCGACGAGTCGCGCCTCGAGGGCCACCACGCCGTCACGGTCGATGGCCGTGAAGGGTTCGTCGAGCACCCACAGCGGCCGCGGCGTCAGGTCCAGCCGAGCCAGCGCCACGCGGCGCTGCTGCCCGGCCGAGAGCTGGCCCGTCGGCACATCCTCGAAGCCGAGAAGCCCGACGCCTTCCAGCGCCGCCAGGCGCTCCTCCTCGTCACCGGGCTCCCCGGCCAGCGCCTGATACCAGGCGAGGTTCTCCAGCGGCGTCAGGGCCGCCTTGATGCCCGGCGCATGCCCCAGGTAGAGAAGATGGGCGAGAAAGTCGTCCCGCACCCTGCGCATCGGCACCTCGTTCCAGAAGAGCTCGCCCTGGTAGTCGGCCAGCTGTCCGGACAGGATCTTGAGCAACGTGGTCTTGCCGCTGCCGTTGGGGCCTTCGACCCGCACGATCTCGCCGGCGCGAATGTCCAGCTCGAGATCCTCGAACAGCCAGCGATCGTCACGCTCACAGGCCAGTCCACGGGCTTGCAGACGCAGGGGCAAGGCACTCTCCCGGAATGGGGTAATTTCGCCCGAAACTCTACACGGAAAGGGCTTTTGCTACCAGAGAAGCCCGTGCGTCAGCCGGTCGCAGTTGACCTGCATCAACGCTACCGGCGATGGCCGGCCCTTGCCAGATCCCAGCCCCCTGCTATGCTTCAGATTCACTGTACGTATCGACAGGGGTTTGCCCACCGGTCTACCGACAGGAGAGACGCATCATGCCAAAGGCCACACCGCAGTTCCTGCATCGCCGGCCCAACCTGCCGCTGGCAGAGGCCTGGGAAACCATCGAGGACGACGACCTGTACCGCGACGAACTGATCGAGGTCCCGCTGCTGGGGCGGGTCTCGGCGGGACTGCCCATCGAGGCCTGCGTGGATGCCGGCAGCATCCACGTACCCTCGCGCATGGTGCGTCGCAACACCTATGCCCTCAAGGTCCGCGGCGACTCCATGGTCGATTGCAATATCTTCGACGGGGATGTGATCATCATCGAGCGGCAGGAGAGCGCCGAGAACGGCGAAACCGCCGTGGTGATGATCAACGACCAGGAGGTCACCCTGAAGAAGCTCTACATCGAGAAATCGGGCGTGCGCCTGCAGCCGGCCAACGAGACCATGGCCCCCATCTACCTCAGGAACAGCGACATCCAGGTGCTGGGGCTGGTGATGGGCGTGGTGCGCCAGACGGGGCTGGCCGCCTGATGCGCTATGCGGTGCCCGATCTCCCTGCCGGGGAGTGGCGCGTGAGCGAGCTGGACGTGGAGAAGAGCCGCTTCATCGCCTGGCTCTGCCATGCTCCCGACATCGCCGCCTTCGACACCCTGCTGGCCGCCGCGCGCCGCACCCACCCCACTGCCAGCCACCACTGCAGCGCCTTCATCGCCGGCACGCCCGGCGAGCAGACCGCCATCGGCTTCTCCGACGACGGCGAACCCGGCGGCACCGCCGGGCGCCCCATGTTCCAGGTACTCCACGGCTCGGGGCTGGGCCAGGTGGGTTGCGTGGTCACTCGCTACTTCGGCGGCACCAAGCTCGGCACCGGCGGCCTCGCGCGCGCTTACTCCCAGGCTGTCGCCCAGGCGGTGGAAGCCCTGCCCCGGCGCGAGGTCGTCGAACGCACCCCGCGGCAACTGAAGGTCGACTTCGCCGGCGAGGCCGAGGCTCGCGCCTGGCTGGCCGGCCACGATATCCCCGTGGAGCAGGTCGCCTACGACGCCGACGGTGTGGCGCTGACCGTCGGCTGGCCCAGTGACACCGAGCTCGACCTGACCCCGCTGGCGGCCCGGCTGCGCGGGCGGCTGACCCGTCTTCCTGACTGACGCTGGCGCCCAGCCGCGGGCTACGCCATGGCGCGCCTGGGCAGCGACAGACGCCGGACGCTGCCCCCCAGGAGACCAGTGCCACAGCCACTGCCAGCCACAGCGCCAGCTGAACGGTACCGAAGGGCGATGCCATCACCAGGGCCACCACGGCGGTGCCGAGGCACTGGCCGAATGTCCTGACGGCCGCCAGCACGCCGGAGGCATTGGCGCTCATCGCCAAGGGGACACTGCCCAGGATTTCGCGATTGTTGGGCGCTTGGAAGAAGCCGTAGCCGAGGCCGCACAACAGCGAGGGCACGATGAGGTAGGCGGCCTGTTCCATCACGCTCAGCCAGGCAAGACCGATCATGCCGACCAGGAAGAGCGCCAGCCCCCCCGCCGACAACAGGGCCGGATCCCGCTTGTCCGCCAGGCGGCCTGCCACCGGCCCCGACAGCAGCAACGCCAACGGCCAGGGCGTGAACAGCAGGGCCGCCTGCAGGGGCGTCACCCCCATGACACTCTGATAGAGAAAGGGTAGCGCCACGAAAGCGGCGCCCTGAGCGGTGAACGCCAAGGCGGTGACGAGCGTGGCCGAAGCGAAGCGCGGCTCGAGGAACAGCGACAGGGGCACCAGGGGCGACGGGGCACGTGCCTGCCGCCGAATGAACAGGCCAGCGGCCACCAGGCTGGCCACCGACAGCCCAGCGACCATCCCGAGACTTCCACCATGCCCCAGGCGCTCCATGGCGAACAGGAAGCCCCCCATCATCAGCATGGAGAGCAACGCCCCCGGCCAGTCGAAGGGGTTGCGGCGCGGCGATTCCCGGGGAAGCGCGCGCCATGCCAGCCACAGGGCCACGATTCCCGTCGGCACGTTGAGCGCAAAGATCCAGGGCCAACCGGCGACGGAGAGGACGAGACCGCCCAGGGACGGCCCCGACGCCAGCCCCACCGCGACGACCATCGCATTCAGGCCGATGGCACGTCCCAGCAGGCGCCGCGGAAAGATCACCCGGTAGAGGGAAGGCCCCAGGCTGAGTATCGCCGCGGCACCGAGGCCCTGCACGGCCCGAAACAGCAGCAACACCTCCAGGCCAGGGGAGACCGCGGCACCCAGCGAGCCCAGGGAAAAGAACAGGATTCCCCCGGCGAAGATGCGCCGGTGGCCCAGCAGACGGCCGAGTGCCGCGAAGCACAGCAGCGCCGCGGCACAGACCAACTGATAGACCGTGGCGACCCAGACGGCCTGGGAGGCAGGCACCCCCAGATCCCTCGCCATCGTCGGCAAGGCAAGGTTGACGATTCCCAGATCGAGCACGGCCATCATGGTGGCCAGCACCACCACCAGCACAGCCAGTCGCCGCTGCGGACCGGGCAACCCCTCGTCGCCCGGGGCCTCCTCGAAAAGTTGTCTCAGCACCGGCCTCCCCCCGCCGACAGCAGGCTCCCGGCCCCCGTCCTTTTCCACCAGCCCATCAGGCTTCTCCCGTTCTGCGCCATCTTCCGCGAGCACGCTGCCCGGCCAGGTGATCATGAACACTCTTGGTATACCACATACAATCAAAGGCGTTCAATCTGCCCCCCCTCCTCCCGGCCGGACGGCGCCGCGAGACAGGCCTCGGGGCGTCGCTCCCGCTCCTTATCACAGCAGCCGAGCCGATAAATTTTGACCCAGGTCAGAAAAACCCTTGACAGCTTCGAAGAGGGGAAATTAGGCTTGCCGCATGGCTTTTGGTATACCATGAGCCATCGGAAGGCAGAAGGCACCACAACACCAATCGCCACCTGCAGCTTCCCGATACCTTTTTGAGCACAAGTCAAACAGACCGTTGCCTGCGGCTCGAGTCCCCCAGGCAACCCAAGGAGACCTCCCCATGGCACAGCTGATGAATCGCGATGAGTTCCGTACCGCCCTCGAGGAAGCCATCAAGGGCAAGAGCGCCAACAAGGCGCCGTTCAGCGTGGCCTGGGCCAGCGGCAAGCTGACGCGCGCCCATCTGGCCAAGTGGGCCGAGAACCACTACCACTACGTCGGCCCGTTCGCCGACTACCTGGCCTACATCTACGCCAACACCCCGGAAACCTACACAGAGGCCAAGGACTTCCTGCTCCAGAACATGTACGAGGAGGAACTCGGCGGCGACCGTCACACCGACCTGCTGATCCGCTTCGCCGAGGCCTGCGGCACCACCCGCGAGCGCGTCGAGGATCCCGACAACATGTCGCCCACCACCCGCGGCCTGCAGAGCTGGTGCTATGCCGTGGCCATGCGCGAGCACCCGGTGGTGGCGGTGGCCGCCCTGGTGGTGGGCCTGGAGTCCCAGGTGCCGTCGATCTACCGCAAGCAGACCCCGACGCTGCGCGAGAAGTACGGCTTCACCGATGAGGAGGTCGAGTTCTTCGACCTGCACATCGTCTCCGACGAGATCCACGGTGAGCGTGGCTACCAGATCGTGCTCGAGCACGCCGACACCGTCGAGCTGCAGCAGCGCTGCCTGAAGATCTGCGAGATCGGCGCCCAGATGCGCCTGCTCTACACCACCGCGCTCTATTACGACTACGTGTCGCAGGACCTTCCCCTCAGCGAGCTCGACATGGCTGCCTGAGCGACACCGGACACGTCCGGCTCCCATGCCGCGCAGCGCCTGCCGGTCTCGTGCCGGCAGGGCTGCCCATCACCATGAGCTCCAGTAACCACAAGAGGTGAGCGTCTTGGATAACGCACCCCAGTTTCTCAATTACCTCGACGGCCAGTGGCTGGCCGGCGACTCGGGCGAGACCTTCGAGAACCGCAACCCCGCCGATCAGGCTGATCTGCTCGGCCACTTCCAGGCCTCGACCACCGACGATGCCCGCCGGGCCGTCGCGGCCGCCGACCGCGCCTTTGCCGGCTGGCGCGCGACGCCGCTCTCGCAGCGTGCGGCGATCCTCAACCGCGCGGCGGACTACCTGGAGGCGCACATCGATCAGTTCGCCGAGGAGCTGACCCGTGAGGAGGGCAAGCTGCTCGCCAACAGTCGTGGGGAGATCGCCCGCTCGGCCCAGACCCTGCGCTTCTATGCCGTGGAAGGCCAGACCATCACCGGCGAGACCTTCCCCCAGGACGACGCGGGGATGCTGGTCTATACCCAGCGTGAGCCGCTGGGCGTGGCCACCGTCATCACGCCCTGGAACTTCCCGATCTCGATCCCGGCGCGCAAGATCGCCCCGGCGCTGATCACCGGCAATACCGTGGTCTTCAAGCCCTCGTCCGACGCGCCGCTGATCGGCTATCGCCTGGCCGAGGCATTGCACCACGCCGGCGTGCCGGCCGGGGTCTTCAACTTCATCACCGGTGCCGCCTCGGCGATCGGCGAGGAACTCACCGCCAACCCGGCCGTGAAGGCCATCTCGTTTACCGGTTCGACCGCCGCCGGCGAGCGCATTCACCGCGCCGCGGCCATGGCCACGCGCACCCAGATGGAGCTCGGCGGCAAGAACCCGCTGATCGTGCTGGACGATGCCGATATCGACACCGCGGTGGACCTGACCGTCAAGGGCGGCTTCTCGCTCACCGGCCAGGCCTGCACCGGCACCAGCCGGGTGCTGATCACCCGCCGCCTCAAGGAGGCGTACCTGGAGCGGCTGGTGGCACAGGTCAAGACGCTGGCGATCGGCAACGGCATGCGCGAGGGCACCCAGATCGGCCCGCTGGCCACCCGCCAGCAACTCGACAGCGTGCTCGGCTACATCGCGCTGGGCAAGCGCGAGGCGACCCACGTCTACGGTGGCGAGCACCTCACCGGCGGCGAGTACGACAAGGGCTTCTACGTGACCCCGGCGATCTTCAGCGACGTGACCCAGGAGATGCGCATCGCCCAGGAGGAGATCTTCGGCCCGGTCGTCGCGGTGATCGAGGTCGACGGCTACGAGGACGCCATCGTCAAGGCCAACGATACGCCCTATGGCCTCTCGGCGGGCCTGGTGACCAACGACATTCGTTATATCCAGCGCTTCCCGCTCGACGTCGAGGCAGGCACGGTCAAGGTCAACCGCACCACCACCGGCAACCTGGTCAACGCCCCCTTCGGCGGCCTGAAGCAGTCGAGCACCTCGACCTTCCGCGAGTCGGGCCGCGCCGGGCTGGATTTCTTCACCCAGACCAAGACCGTCTACATCGGTCGCTGAGCGCCGCGCTACCGGAACTTCGACAATCACCACCCTGACGAGAAGGTGACACCCATGAAACAGGTATTTCGACTGGAACTGGAAGAAGCCAAGCTGATGGTGGAGGCCGCCAAGCGACGCTCCGAGGAGATCGGCGTGCTGGAGACGATCTGCATCGTCGATGACGGCGGCTACCCGCTGGCACTCGAGCGCATGAACGGCGCCCGCGTCACCGGCCCGCAGATTGCCTGGAACAAGGCCTTCACCGCGGCCGGCCACAAGCGCTCGACCCACCTCTTCAACACCGCCCCCAACGGCCCCGCCCTGCCCGGCAACGAGGCCTTCGGCATCCAGTGGAGCTTCGAGGGCAAGTTCGCCGTCTTCGTCGGCGGCTTCCCCATCGTGGTCGATGGCGAGGTGATCGGCGGCGTGGGCCTCAGCGGCGGCAACGGCGAGCAGGACACCCAGGCCGGCCTGGCGGCCCTGCAGGCCCTGCAGGATCACCTGCGCGAGGCCGGCCACGAGGTCATCGTCGAAGCCGACATCAAGAAATGACACCCCGGTCGGCAGGGCCTCACGGCCTTGCCGACACCCCCTGACGACACGCCCAGCGCCAATGCCCGGCATACAACGACAAGGACGTAGCGTATCGATGGGTGCGCTCGAGGAGGCCGACATGACCTACCGCATCACTCTCTCGGACACCGCCGACACCTTCGAGGTGCAACCCGGCGAACCGCTACTCGATGCCGCCGAACGGGCGGGCTTTCCGCTCGTCCATGACTGCCGCTTCGGTGGCTGCGGCGCCTGCCGCATCAAGCTGCTGTCCGGCCGGGTCGACTACGAGGAGCCCCCCTTCGGCCTCACCGAGGAGGAGCGCGACCAGGGCTACGCCCTGGCCTGCCAGGCCCTTCCCCAGAGCGACCTGACCGTCAGCGCCCAGCTGCTGCCGGCCGGCCATATCCCGGCGGATTTCCACCAGGCCACCATCGAGCGCCTGGACAAGCTGAGCCATGACGTGACCCACCTGGTGCTGAAGATTCCCAGTGCCCGCGAGGTCGCCTTCCATCCCGGCCAATACCTCAACGTGATGCTGGACGACGGCAGCCCGCGCAGCTTCTCCATGGCCTCGCCGCCGCAGGGCGAGACCTTCGACTTCCATATCCGCCGCGTCCCCGGCGGCTATTTCACCGGACGCCTGGAGACCCACTACCGGCCCGGCGATATGCTGGACGTGGAGCTACCGCTCGGCACCTTCCGCCACGACGCCGACAGCCCCCGGGACCTGCTGATGGTGGCGGGCGGCACGGGACTGGCGCCCATCAAGAGCATCATCGAGTCGCTCCAAGACAGACCCGACGCCCCCAACATCATCCTCTACTGGGGCGTGCGCAGCGCCGAGGACCTCTATCTCGACGAGCGGCTGCATCACTGGGCCCGCACCCTGCCCAACTTCCGCTATGTCCCGGTGCTCTCCGAGGCCGACGACCAGTGGGGCGGCCGACGCGGCTTCGTGCACGAGGCGGTGTGCCAGGATCACGCCGACCTGAGCGGCTTCGATGCCTACCTGTGCGGCCCGCCGCCGATGATCGCCTCCGCCAAGAACGGCTTCGCCCAGCGCGGGATGAGCGTGGAGCGCATCTTCTCCGACAGCTTCAACTTCACCCACGAACTCGACGACAGCGTGGCTTGAGGAAACGCTGCAGCAGAGATGAACGAGGTTACTGCCATGCTGGATATCACCTTCATCACCAACGACCACAAGGTCATCAGCGCCCCCGAGGACTCCAACCTGCTGCGTGTCTCGCTGCGCGAGAAGGGCGGCATTCCCTTCAAGTGCGGTGGCGGCCTCTGCGGCACCTGCAAGTGCCGGATCGAGGAAGGCCTCGAGAACACCGATGCGGTCAAGAAGAAGGAGGAGAAGCTGCTCGGTGCCGACGAGATCCGTCAGGGCTACCGCCTGGCCTGCCAGACCTTCCTGACCGGCAGCGTCAAGGTCTCCTGGGAAGAGCGTCCGACGGGCACCGGAAGCGCCGTGCGCCAGGTTCGCCCCACGGCCGAGGCCTGACTCCCGGACCACCCCGCGGCCGGCCCGGCACGCCCGGGCCGGCCGCTTATCGACAGGACCCCACGACTAGGGCGAGAACTTATGCTTGATATTGGACTCATCGGCTACGGCACGGCCGGCAAGGACGTCGCCGAGGCCATACTCTCCGGCCAGGCGGGCGACAGCCGGCTCGTCGCCGTGCTGGTCCGCGATGCGACCAAGTACACCGACACGCACCTTCCGGGGTGCCTCCTCACCGACGACGAGGAGGCCTTCTTCGCCTGCCGCCCCGCCGTGGTGGTGGAGACGGCGGGCCACGAGGCGGTCCGGCGCTACGCCAGGACCGCCCTCGAGCACGGCAGCGACTTCATGGTCGTCTCGGTCGGCGCCTTCTGCGACCCGGCGTTGCTCGATGCCGTGACCGAGGCCGCCCGCTGCCGGGGCCGACGCCTGATCGTGCCCTCGGCGGCGATCGCCGGCCTGGACCGCATCGCCGCCGCCGCCCAGGGCCCCCTGGAGCGCGTGACCCTGACCACCCGCAAGCCGGTGAAGGCCTGGCGGGGCACCTTCGCCGAAGAGGTGGTGGATCTCGACAGGGTCACCCAGCCCACCCTGATCTTCGAGGGCAATGCCCGGGAGTCCTCGCGGGTCTTCCCCGAGAGCGTCAACGTCTCGGCGGCCCTGAGCCTGGCGGGGGTGGGCTTCGAGGCCACCGCGGTACGCGTGCTGGTGGACCCCACCATCGAGAAGAACGTCCACGAGGTCACTGCCCGGGGGCTGTTCGGCGAGGTCCGTATCGAGGTGCAAAACACCCCCTCCCCCGACAACCCCAAGACCGGCCATATCGTCGCCATGAGCGTCGCCCGGGCGCTGAAGAACCTCTCCTCGCCCCTGGTGATCGGCTAGCCGAAGCGCCACAACGACAGCGGGCGCCGTCATTCGACGGCGCCCGCTGTCGTGGCGTTCTCTGGCGGATCAGACCCGGGAGCGGCTGACATAGGCCTTCCGGGACTTCTCCAGGTGGATGCGGGTGAAGCTCTCGGCCAGGTCCTCTTCCCCGCTGCGGATGGCCCCCAGCACGTCCCGGTGCTCGCGCAGTGCCTCCTTGGTGCGCCCCGGCAGGCCGGCACTGAGGTTGGAAAACGCCCGGACGTAATCCTTCAGGTCGGTGAGCATTTCGTGCAGCTTGGGGTTGCCGGCGGCCCGCCCGATCAGCTCGTTGTACTTGACGTTGAGCTCCACGGCATCCTCGCCGTCGCCGTTCTCCAGTGCCTGCTCGATCTCGGCCATGAGCTGGTCGATCTCGGCGATGATCCCGTCATTGACTTTCTGGGCCGCCAGGCGTGCGGCCAGCGACTCGAGGGACGCCAGGATCATGAAGACCTCGAGGATCTCCGCCTGGGTGATCTCGTTGACCACCACCCCCCTGCGCGGCACGGTACGCACGAAGCGCTGGGTCTCCAGGCGAAACAGCGCCTCGCGGATCGGCGTGCGACTGATGTTGAGCTTGTCGGCGAGCACCCGCTCGACCAGCCGATCCCCCGCCTTGTACTCGCCACGCAGGATGGCGTCCTTGAGGTAGGTGTATACCTTGTCACGGATCGGCGAGAGGTCTTCCTGGGTCCAGGGTTCGGCCATGCGCGGTACCTTCGGGTGAAAAAGGCGAAAGGAAGGAAACCAGAATGTTACCACACAGGCGAATCTGGTACACGAAGGCCCAGGGCGGGAAGGCAAGCGGGAAAGACGCCAATCAGCGCAGCGACGTCCTTTCGAGCCGGGTTTCTATGGAACCGAATGTCACCAGTTGCTCCAGCTCGGCTCGCGCCGCCTCGACGGTATCGAAGTGCTCGAAGAACTTCAGTGGCACGCTGTTGGTGCTGCCATCCTCGCCGGTTTCGACGATGCTGACCCTGCCCTGCTCGCCACTCACCTCGGCAATGGTGAAGTCGGCCTTCTTCTTGTCGTAGAAGAAGTACTCATAGGACTCGACGGGCCAGATGCCTTGCCCCGGCCTGGCGTCATACTCGCCCAGCTTGCTCGTCAGAATGATGTACATGTCGGCTCTCTCTTGTTGCGCTGTGTGGGATTGTGCTGCGGCAGGGGCTCTCGCGGGCCCCCTCAAGTGGCCAGCGCCCGGTCGGCAGGGTGCGCAGCCGGCTCGGTCAGCAGCGCCCGAACCCCGGCTGCCAACCCCGCCAGCGCCTCCTCGACGATGGCTTCCCCGATCTCGTAGCTGGCCTTGGTGGCGTCGCCGATGCAACCGTTGCGGGTCATCTCCTCGTAGCGGTAGAAGCCCTGGATGGGGCTGCCCGGACGCAGCCCTTCCCAGCGACCGCCGTCCGCGATGTCCCCCTTGACCAGACGCTCCGGGCGTACCAGGTGGGGTGCCAGGTAGTAGGCCTCGGAGACCTCGCGTTCGCAGCTGTGGCCATAGAGGGGCGAGTGGATATGCTCCTTCAGGGCGTTCTTGGCGGCTGCCGTGGTCTTGGCGTAGTAGCACTCGACCCCCAGCTCCTGGGCGAAGCTCGCGCAGGCCAGGCCCAGCGTGCCCTGGTTGCCGCCATGGCTGTTGAGGAACAGCACCTTGTCGATACCATGTCGCTGCAGCGACGTGACCATGTCACGCAGCACCGCCAGCAGGGTTTCCGGCCGCAGGCTGATAGTACCCGGAAAATTCAGGTGATGCGGCGAGACCCCCATGTTGACCGTGGGTGTTACCAACACCTGGGGATGCAGCACAGCAGCCAGTCGCTTGGCCATCTCGGTGGCCAGTACCGCATCACAACTCTCGTTCATGTGCGGCCCGTGCTGCTCGTGGGCGCCTACCGGCACGATGGCCATCCTGACCGTCGTCAAGGCTTCCTCGACCTCGGGCCAGGTCATCTCTGTCAGGTCATAGCATTGCATCCCACTCTACTCCTTCGACGCCTGCGTGCTCGTCACCCTCGGGTGAGGGACAGGTTCTCGTGTTGTCAGGGTGTCTGTTCACTGGCATTTGGTATACCAAAACAAACCCTAACCGAATGCCCCTCATCCTGTAAAGCCCACCACCGATACCAGGGTGCCACTGCCGGCAGGACACGCCGTCCAGCCAGAGCCTCGCGGGTTGACCGAGCGTCGCGGCAGATCGGCGTCAAGCCTGACAGGCTCTGTGTTGTTGCCTCAACCTCAACGTAACCCACGACGTTGAGGAGGGGCAGGTCAATCCATCATGTCTAGGCGCAGCTGCGCTGCGCCACCTCACTGGAGAGCGTAATGTGCGCTTCGATCAGCACCCGGGCGCGGGTAGCATCCCGAGACAGCGCCAGGTCGACCAGCTCCTGGTGCTGGGCATCGAGCTGCTCGCGCAGCTCCGGGGCTCGCGGCGCCACCCGGCGATAGCGGTCGAACTGATCGTGCAGTTGAGCGATGAAACGCAGTAGCCACCGGGAGCCACAGGGAGCCACCAGTGCATTATGGAAGTGCGCGTGAAGCTGCTCCCATTGCTCGACGGGCGTGCCGTCGTCAGCGCGTATCAGCCGGTGGTTGGCCGCCAGCAGCTGCGATTCCCACTCGGCATCACCGTGCTGAATGGCAAGCTCCAGCGCCATGCCTTCGAGTCGCCGGCGCATCTCGGTGATGTCATCCAACTCGCTCCGGCTAAGCTCCAGCACGCGGAAGCCCCGCTGATTCTCCTGACGCAGCAGGCCATAGGCCGCCAGGCGATTGAGCGCCTCACGCAGCGGGCTCAACCCCACTTGATACCTCTCTCTCAGCGCCGTGATCGACAGGCGCTCACCCGCGCCGAATCGCCCATTGAGCAGATCCTGACGCAGGACCTCGAAGATGCGGCTCGCCCCTGTCGCTGCCTCCTTGACGCTTTTCGCCATGGCGTGGCTCCCCTATCTTTTTTGGAATTTGGTATACCGACCCCTTGACGCTGTCGGTCTGTGCGTCCTACTCTAGCCCACATAATCGATTTTTACCACAAAAACATATTAGGGTTCGCAGGCAACTTGCTGTTTTCTTTCGCCTCATCCCCTTACCTCCCTCAAGGACCCATTGCCTCATGAGCACACCGGAACAGCGCAAGATCTTCTTCTCCTTCCTGCGCATCGGCCTTCTCGGGTTCGGTGGCGGCCCCTCCATGATCCCTCTGGTACACCAGGAGGTGGTCAAGCGGCATGGCTGGCTGGAGGATGAGGAGTTTGCCGACATCCTGGCCATCGCCAATACCCTGCCGGGCCCGATCGCCACCAAGATGCCCGGCTACATCGGCTATCGCATCGGCGGCCCCACCGGCTGCGCCACCGCCGTGCTGGCCGTGATCCTGCCGATGATCGTCGCCATGATCCTGCTGCTCGGGCTGTTCAGCCGCTACCGCGACGTGGGCTGGATCCACGGCATGAGCCAGGGCGTGGTCCCGGTGGTGATGGTGATGATGGCGCAGCTCGCCTGGGACTTCCTCAACAAGTCACGCCTGGCACTGGGCTGGAGCATCAGCCTGGTCATGGCTAGCGCCGCCGGCGGCCTGATCTACTGGGCAGGCCTCCATCCCGGCTGGGTCATCGGGGCGCTGCTGGCCGCGGCACTGCTGCAGCCGGTCACGAAAACCGCTGACACCAAGGCCGAGGAGGCGATTCGATGATCTACCTGGAGCTGTTCCTGGCGTTCTTCATTCCCAACATCATCGGCTATGGCGGCGGCCCGGCCATCATCCCCCTGATCGAGGCCGAGGTCGTGGGTAACCATGGCTGGATGAGTGCCCAGGAGTTCGCCGAGATCCTCGGCCTGGGCAATGCCCTGCCGAGCCCGATCGCCACCAAGATGGCCGGCTATGTGGGCTATGAGGTGGCCGGTGCGGGCGGCGCCCTGGTAGCCGTGTTCGCCACCGTCGTGCCTTCCCTGCTGCTGATGCTGGGAGCCCTGGGCCTTCTGTATCGCCACCGCGACTCGCCCCGCGTCAAGCGCATGAGCCAATGGGTGCGCCCGGTCATCGCCGTGATGATGGCCGCAATGGTCCTGAATTTCTTTCACGAGGGTCTGGCCGGGGCCGGGCTCGTCCATACCCTGCTGCTCGCCACCGTGGCAGCCATTGCGCTGCTGCGCTTCAAGGCACACCCCGCTCTCGTGGTAGCCGGCGCCCTGGCCTATGGCGGCGTCATGCTGGGCTGACCGGCAACGGCCTTTCCATGGGGTCCAAGTCATGAACAGGAGACACACCATGCAACGAAGACATCGATGACGCTTCCTCCGTGCGCCAGGGTACCGATGCCCTATCTCCTTGGCAGCACCGCACGCAACCGTGGCACGACGGCAACCGACAATGACAACTCCCGAGCCTGACAAACAGATAGAGGGTGCAACATGGAACAACTAGAACAGATTCCACTCACCGCATCGCATTGGGTATTCCTGCTGGTCATCCTGGCGATCTTCGTTTCCATCGGCTTTCGCAAGGGGGTCATCATCCCGTCCCTGGCCGGCATCTTCATGCTGGGCCTGCTGGCCGATGCCCCCCATGAGGGGGCGCTCAATCAATTGATCTTCGCCACCCAGGTGGTGTTCCGGTCTCTGCTCAACGCCGGGACCGAACTGTTCGACATCATGCTGGTCATCGCCCTGATGGTGGCCATGCTGAAGTCATTGCAGAGCCAGGGGGCCGACCGGCTCATGGTGGCCCCGATGAAGAAGCTGATGGTGGGGCCCTGGACCGCCTTCTTCGCCCTTGGCATCACCATGTATATCGCCGCCGCCTTCTTCTGGCCGACCCCCGCCGTCGCCCTGGTCGGCACGGTACTGATTCCGGTGGCCATGCAGGTCGGCCTGCCGGCGATCGGCGCCGCCATGGCGGTCAACCTGTTCGGCCACGGCATGGCCCTGTCGGCCGACCCGATCATCCAGGGGGCCAGCCGGCTCACCGCCGGGGCTGCCGGCATCGAGACCACCACCCTGGTCCCCTACACCCTGCTGTTCTCCCTTACCGTGGGCATCGTGGCCATCACCATCGCCTGCCTCAACCTGCGCCGCGACATGCGCTCGGGCGTGCTGGCCGCCCCCAAGTCCGACGAGGTCTTCTCCCGCAAGTCGGTGGGAGCCGCCGCGGTACAACCCACTACCACCACCGCCACGGAAGAGCCCGATACCGGCCCCTACGCCCGGCTCTTCGCCATCGCGGTACCGGTGATCCTGATCGGCATCGCCGCCCTGATGATCTACCGGGCCCTGTTCATGCCCGACCAGGCGATTCGTGGTGGCGGCGCCACAGCGCTGCTGGGGGGGACGGCCACCGTGCTGCTGGTGCTCTCCTCGTTCGCCTCGCATGGTCATCACGCCCTGGACGGTATCAGCAGCTATACCCGCGAAGGCTTCTTCTTCGCCATCAAGATCTTCGCTCCCATCATCCCCATTGCCGGATTCTTCTTCCTGGGCCACCCGGCGCACGCCGAGGCAGTGATCGGCACCGGTTCGACCGGCTACCTGTTCGATATCGGCCATAACATCGGCCACTACATCGACGGCAACGTCTTCCTGCTGACCTTCGGCATGGCCTTCATCGGCCTGCTCTCCGGCATGGACGGGTCCGGCTTCTCCGGCCTGCCCCTGGTGGGCTCGCTGTCGGGCGCCCTGGGGACCGGTGCCGGGGTCGACGTCAACGTGCTGGCCGCGCTGGGCCAGGTGGCGGCGATCTTCGCCGGCGGCGGCACCCTGGCCGCCTGGGCCTTCGGCGTGGCGGCCGATGCCGGCATCGCCGGGGTCAGCCCGGCCGCCCTGGTACGGCGCAACTTCGTGCCGGTCATCACCGGCATCGTCGTCGCCTGCCTCCTGGCCATCCTGCTGATGCTCTAGACCGCCCGCCCGGCATGGCCCGCCCCGGTATCGTGGGGGCCGGCCATGCAGGGCGGCTTGCCTGACCAAGGCAGGGCAGCGGGGTTGACGCACTCCTCGAGATGGCTCATGGTATACCATATGCCATGAACAGCGACTCCCCTGAACATCGCGGGCGTGCCGGACAACCTCCAGCCCCCGCCTGACGACAAAGACCCCAGGTGAATGCTATGCCCCTGATCAAGATCCACAAGAACGGCGAAGTCCACGAAGGTGAGGTCCAGCCCCACACCAACCTGGTCGTGCGCGCCGGGATCCGCCAGTTTCCCTACCCCCACCTGAGCTACGGCTGCGGCATGGGCAAGTGCGCCAAGTGCATGTGCAAGGTGATCCAGGGAGGCGCAGCACTTCCCGAGCCCAACTGGAAGGAGAAGAAGATGCTGGGGCCGCGCCTGGAGCAGGGCTACCGGCTCGCCTGCCAGCTGTGGGTGGAGGAGGATCTGGAGCTGGCGCAGGAGAGCGCCGGAGAAACGGCCCGGCCGGCGCGGCCGGACGCCGTCACCACGACCTCCTGAGCTCTCTTGTCCCCATGACGCACGAAGCCCATCGGCGCTTGCCGATGGGCTTCGTGCATGGGTGGCACCGCGTGACGGCAGGCGTCAACCCAGGTACTTGATCATCACCCCGGCGGCCACCGCCGAGCCGATCACCCCCGCCACGTTGGGGCCCATGGCGTGCATCAGCAGGAAGTTGTGCGGGTTCGACTCCAGCCCCACCTTGTTGGCCACCCGCGCCGCCATCGGTACCGCCGAGACCCCCGCCGCGCCGATCAGCGGGTTGATCGGCATCTTGCTCACCGCGTTCATCAGCTTGGCCATCAGCACCCCGGCCGCCGTGCCGATGGCAAACGCCACGATGCCCAGCGCCATGATGCCCAGGGTTTCGATCGCCAGAAAGCTCTCGGCCATCAGCTTGGAGCCCACGGCGAGGCCCAGCACGATGGTGACGATATTGATCAGCGCATTCTGGGCGGTATCGGAGAGGCGCTCGACCACCCCGCACTCGCGCATCAGGTTGCCGAAGCAGAACATCCCCAACAGCGGCGCGGCATCGGGCAGGAACAGCGCCACCAGCATCAGCAGCGACAGCGGGAAGACGACCTTCTCGAGCTTCGATACCGGCCGCAGCTGGGTCATGGCGATCTCGCGCTCGCCCTTGCTGGTCAACAGCTTCATGATCGGCGGCTGGATCAAGGGCACCAGCGCCATGTAGGCGTAGGCCGCCACGGCGATGGCGCCGAGCAGTTCCGGGGCCAGGATGCTCGAGACGTAGATCGAGGTCGGCCCGTCGGCGCCGCCGATGATGCCGATGGCGGCGGCCTGGTTGAGCGAGAAGTCCATCCAGCCCAGCGCCGTCAGGCCCACCGCCCCGAACAGGGTGGCGAAGATGCCGAACTGGGCGGCGGCGCCCAGGAACAGGGTGCGCGGGTTGGCCAGCAACGGGCCGAAGTCGGTCATCGCCCCCACGCCCATGAAGATCAGCAGCGGGGCGATGCCCGAGGCCACGGCCACCTGGTAGAAGACGTAGAGCAGGCCGTCGCCGTAACCGACGTTGACCGCCGCGTCGTGGGCGGCGCGCAGTTGGTCCGGCGAGGCGCCGTCGTGAGCCAGCACCTTGAGCGTGGCGCGCCACGCCTCCTCACCGGCCAGCGGATCGAGGGTCGCGCCGAACGCCGCGGCGATCTGCTGCAGCACCGCCGGGCGAGCCACCTCGAGGGCCTGATCCAGCGCCGAGATCGCCAGCCCCGCCTCGGGGATGTTGGCGAGGATGCCGCCGAAGCCGATCGGTACCAACAGCAGCGGCTCGAAGCGCTTGTAGATGGCGAGATACAGCAGTACCAGGCCGACGACGATCATCACGGCCTGCCCCGGGGCCAGGTTGTAGGCCCCCGAGCCGTACCAGAGGGTTACCAGCTTATCCATGGACAATCCCCTCAGAGCTCGATCAGCACGTCACCGACGGCGACGCTGTCGCCCTCGCCGACCCTGACGGCCGACACCGTGCCGGCGCTGGCGGCGCGCACCTCGGTCTCCATCTTCATGGCCTCGAGGATGATCACTACGTCGCCGGCCTTGACCGTGTCGCCCTCGCGCACGTTGACCTTGAAGATGTTGCCGGCCAGCGGCGCGCTGATCGCCTCGCCGCGGGGGGCCGGCGCGCTCTCGGCCGCCGGCGCCGCGGCGGCCTGCTCGGCCACCTGGCCGATCTCGCCGCCCTCGGTGACCTCGACCACATAGGCCTTGCCGTTGACCTTGACGGTGTAGGTCTCGGGGCCACTGGAGGCGGCCGGCGCCTTGCCGGGGGCGCCGCCCTGCCGCGAGGCGACCGGCAGCGACGCGGCGGCGCCGGGGTTGTCGGGGGCCTGGGGGGCCGGCTCGAAGGCATCGGGGTCGTCGCGGTGCTTGAGGAACTTCAGGCCGATCTGCGGGAAGAGCGCGTAGGTCAGCACATCGTCGATCTCGCGCTCGCCCTCGGCCAGGCGGATGCCCTCGACCCCGGCCTTGTCCCTGAGCTCGGCGGCCAGTCGGTCCATCTCCGGCGCGAGCAGGTCGGCGGGGCGGCAGGTGATCGGCTCGCCGCCCTCCAGCACCCGGGCCTGCAGCTCCGGGTTGAAGGGGGCAGGCGCGGCGCCGTACTCGCCCTTGAGCAGCGCCTGGACCTCCTTGGAGATCGACTGGTAGCGGCTGCCCATCATGACGTTCATCACCGCCTGGGTGCCGACGATCTGCGACGTGGGGGTGACCAGCGGGATGAAGCCCAGGTCTTCCCGCACCCGGGGAATTTCCTGGAGGACGTCGTCGAGCTTGTCGCCGGCGCCCTGCTCCTTGAGCTGGCCCTCCATGTTGGTGAGCATGCCGCCCGGCACCTGGGCGATCAGGATCCGCGAGTCGATGCCCTTCAGCGAGCCCTCGAAGGCGGCGTACTTCTTGCGCACCTCGCGGAAGTAGGCGGCGATCTCCTCGAGCAGTTCGAGGTCGAGGCCGGTGTCGCGCGCGGTGCCCTGCAGGATGGCCACCACCGACTCGGTGGGGCTGTGGCCGTAGGTCATGGACATCGACGAGATGGCGGTGTCGACGTTGTCGATGCCGGCCTCGGCGGCCTTGATCGCGGTGGCGGTGGACATGCCGGTGGTGGCATGGCACTGCATGTGGATGGGAATCTCCAGCGCGGCCTTGAGCTTGGTGACCAGCTCGTAGGCATCGTAGGGCTTGAGCAGCCCGGCCATGTCCTTGATGCACAGCGAGTCGGCGCCCATGGCGGCGATGGTCTTGCCGAGCTCGACCCAGCCGTCCAGGGTGTGCACCGGGCTCACCGTGTAGGAGAGCGTCCCCTGGGCGTGGCCCTCGACCTTGCGCACCGCCTGGATGGCGCGCTCGAGGTTGCGCGGGTCGTTCATGGCGTCGAACACCCGGAACACGTCGACGCCGTTGGTCCGGGCGCGCTCGACGAACTTGTCCACCACGTCGTCGGCGTAGTGGCGGTAACCGAGCAGGTTCTGGCCGCGCAGCAGCATCTGCTGCGGGGTGTGGGGCATGGCCGCCTTCAACGCCCGTATCCGCTCCCACGGATCCTCACCGAGGTAGCGGATACAGGCGTCGAAGGTGGCGCCACCCCAGGATTCGAGCGACCAGAAGCCGACGCGGTCGAGCTTCTCGGCGATGGGCAGCATGTCGTCCAGACGCATCCGGGTGGCGAACAGCGACTGGTGGGCATCGCGCAGGACGACATCGGTGATACCGAGCGGACGAGCAGCGTTGTCAGTCATGGGAGTGACCTTGTCGTGATGGAGTGGAGGGTGGAAATCGGAGAGGAGTCCTCAGCCGCGATGGCGCTGACGGTAGCGATGCAGGGCCGCACCGATCACCACCATCAGTTCCGCATCATCGCGGGCCGGGGGCACCGCACGGCCGGACGGGCCGGGGTTGGCCGGGGCCGGCTCGGGGAAGAAGCGGCCGATCGTCTTGGACATCAGGGTCGTGATGATCACCAGCACGGTAAGAAAAACAAAAACGAACCCCATGCCGAGGCCCATCAGGGCAAGCCCCTCCTGTAGTAGTTCGGTGTCCTGCATGCGCGGCATTCTCCTGAATCTTGTCTCCAGCCAGCGCCGATCTCACGCGATCGGGTTGGCTTGCGTAATTTTTTGGATCGTATAACCTGCCACACTCCCGGCAGATTGCAATGGCGCCATGGTGGAAGTCAGCGTTGTTAATTTACTACATAGCGGCCGCATCGGCCTAGCGCCCATGGAGGGCGTGATCGATGCCGTGACCCGCGACCTGCTGACCCGACGGGGCGGCTTCGACTGGACGGTCACCCAGTTCGTGCGCGTCGTCGATGCCCGGCTGCCGCCTCGCGTCTTCTTCAGGCACTGCCCCGAGCTCGCCACCCCCCGCGTCGCCACGCCCAGCGGCGCACCGGTGCACCTGCAACTGCTGGGAGCCGACCCGCAGGCCCTGGCCGCCAACGCCCGCCAGGCGCTCGAACTGGGCGCCGTGAGCCTCGACCTCAATTTCGGCTGTCCGGCCAAGCTGGTCAACCGCCATGACGGTGGCGCCTCGCTGCTGCGCGACCCTCGCCGGGTGCGGGCCGCCGTGGCCGCCGTGCACGCCGCGGTGGGCGACGCGATCCCCGTGACCGCCAAGATCCGCCTGGGCTTTTCCGACCGACGCCGGGCCCTCGAGTGCGCCCTCGCCGCCGAGGATGGTGGCGCACGCCAACTGGTGGTCCATGCCCGTACCCGCGACGAAGGGTATCGTCCGCCCGCCCACTGGGAGTGGGTCGGCCGCATTCGCCAGCGGCTACGCATCCCGGTGGTGGCCAACGGCGACATCTGGTCTCTCGACGACTACTGGAAGGCCCGCACCCTCTCGGGATGTCGCGACGTCATGCTGGGCCGCGGCGCCCTGGCCGACCCCTGGCTCGCTCCGCGCATCCGCCACTGGCAGACCACCGGCGAGCGACTGCCCACCACCCGCTGGTCGCAGCGGGGCCGGCTCCTGGCCGAGTATGCTGCATTGCAGCGTAGCATACTTCCCGATCGGGTTGTCACCTCCCTGGTGAAGCAGTGGCTGAACCATATGCGCACCCGCGACCCCGAAGCGGCCCGCCGCTTCCAGGCGCTCAAGCGCGTCACCGACCTGGATACCCTGATGGCAGGACTGCAGGCCGCGGAACCCGGCGTTTTCGCCCCGGTGAGACATGGCACGCCCAGCGCCGAGCCGGCCTGACGACGGAACGCCGCGGGCGAGCTGGAGTCACTGGATAAAAAAGAGGCGCTCGTCGCATCGCGACGGCGCCCCAAACGATCGCGGAACCGACGCACGAGCGGCGACGCCGATTCAGCCAGCAGATCGATACGAATCCGGAAAATAGAAGACCCGCCCTCGTGGGCGAGGACGGGTCGAGATCTGGCGCGCCCGGGAGGATTCGAACCTCCGACCACCTGATTCGTAGTCAGGTACTCTATCCAGCTGAGCTACGGGCGCTGAATGCAACGATGCAGTCACTGCAGGGAATGCGACACGAGGCGGGCATGCCATCGGCAACATCCACTCGAAGATGGCGCGCCCGGGAGGATTCGAACCTCCGACCACCTGATTCGTAGTCAGGTACTCTATCCAGCTGAGCTACGGGCGCTCTATCTTCATGCTGTGTCAGCTCGCTCCCGGCGGATTACCTCCAGCGAGGCGACCAGTCAGGAACGTGGCGGAGAGGGAGGGATTCGAACCCTCGATGGGGCTATAAACCCCATACTCCCTTAGCAGGGGAGCGCCTTCAGCCACTCGGCCACCTCTCCCTCATCGACACGGCGCGTATGTTACCGTTTCTGAAGGCCATTGTCCAGCGACCTCCGCGGTTTTTTCAGGCCAGTGTCGGCGATCACCCCGGCATGCCTCAGCTCCCCTGATCGCCATCCTCGGCATCGGACTTCTCGCGCTGTATGCGCTGGTAGATCTCCTCACGATGCACGGCGACATCCTTGGGAGCGTTGACGCCGATTCGGACCTGGTTTCCCTTGACGCCCAGCACGGTGACGGTGATGTCGTCTCCGATCATCAGGGTTTCGCCGACTCGGCGGGTCAGGATGAGCATAGCTGATCTCCTTCTCAGACTTGTTCTCGGACTTGCTGGCAACGGGATGTTCGCCGACAGGGCGGCGCCGCCTCATTATGTGGCATAGCGTCGTCCCTGACCAATGGCGCCGGCTCCATGACACCCCGCGCAGCCCGTTGAAGGGAAGCGCCGTCACGGGGGGGGCACGGACTTCCCTACAAGCGTAGAAGGTGTCGGCCGCACGCGACGCGCTTATTCGCTCTCGATATCGCTCTTGTCGAGCCCGAAGGCCTTGTGCAGGGCCTTGACCGCCAGCTCCATGTGCTTCTCGTCGACCACCACGGAGATCTTGATCTCGGAGGTGGAAACCATGCGGATATTGATGTTTTCCTCGGAGAGGACACGGAACATCTTCGAGGCCACACCGGCATGGGAACGCATGCCGACGCCCACCAGCGAGACCTTGGCGATGTTGTCGTCGCCCTTCACCTCGCCTTCACCCAGTTCGGGCAGCACCTGTTCCTTGAGGATCTTCAGGGTCTGCTTGTAGTCGCCCTTGGCCACGGTGAAGGTGAAGTCCGTATAGTCGCCGGCCGGCGCCACGTTCTGCACGATCATGTCGACCTCGATGTTGGCGTCGGCGATCGGGCCGAGGATGCGCCAGGCCACGCCCGGCACGTCAGGGGTGTTGAGCAGGGTCAGCTTGGCTTCGTTGGCGGTGAAGGCGATGCCGGAGATCAGCGGTTCTTCCATGGAGTCCTCGTCTTGGTCGGAGTCTGCAACGATCAGGGTGCCGGGGCCGTCCTCGAAGCTGGACAGCACGCGCAGCGCGACATTGTACTTGCCGGCGAACTCGACGGCGCGGATCTGCAACACCTTCGAGCCGAGGCTGGCCAGCTCGAGCATCTCCTCGACGGTGATAGTGTCCAGGCGCTGGGCCCTGGAGCAGACCCGCGGGTCGGTGGTGTAGACGCCGTCGACGTCGGTGTAGATCTGGCACTCGTCGGCGCCCAGCGCCGCGGCCAGGGCCACGCCGGTGGTGTCGGAGCCGCCGCGCCCGAGGGTGGTGATGTTGCCCTCCTCGTCGACGCCCTGGAAGCCGGCGACCACCACCACCTTGCCGTCGTCCAGGTCCTCGCGCATCTCGTCGGTCTCGATGCGCTGGATGCGCGCCTTGGTGTGGGCGCTGTCGGTGAGGATGCCCACCTGGGACCCGGTGTAGGAGGTCGCCGGCACGTCCAGCTTGTGCAGTGCCAGGGCCAGCAGCGAGATGGTGACCTGCTCGCCGGTAGAGACCAGCATGTCCATCTCGCGCGGCGTCGGCTCGTCGTTGATCTCGTTGGCCATGCCGATCAGGCGGTTGGTCTCGCCGCTCATGGCGGAGACCACCACCACGACCTGGTGGCCGTCGTCGCGGAAGCCCTTGACCTTCTCGGCCACGGCCTTGATGCGCTCCACGGAACCCACCGAGGTGCCGCCGAACTTCTGTACGTATAGTGCCATCTGCCGTTTTCCCTCGTGTATCGAGCGGGTCGTGCCCGGATGAGTGAAAGGTGAATGAATGCGACCAGGGCCGGAGCATCGCCGCCACCGGCCCTGGGTGAATGGGATTACTGAAGCCGCGCCTCGACCCAGCCCGGAACGCTCGCCAGCGCCCCCGGCAGGGCCGCCACGTCGCTGCCGCCGGCCTGGGCCATGTCGGGACGGCCACCGCCCTTGCCGCCGACCTGGGACGCCACGTGGTTGACCAGTTCACCGGCCTTCACGCGGGACGTCAGGTCGTCGGTGACACCGGCGATCAGGCTGACCTTGCCGGCGCGCTCGTCGGCCACGCCCAGCACCACGATGCCGGATCCCAGCTTGTTCTTGAGCTGGTCGAGCATGCCCCGCAGCTCCTTGCCGGAGACCCCCTCGAGGCGGGTGGCGAGCACCTTGACCCCGTTGACCTCCCGGGCCTGGCCGAGCATGTCGCTGCCGGCGGCGCTGGCGAGCTTGGCCTTGAGCCGCTCGAGCTCCTTCTCCAGGCTGCGGTTGCGCTCGAGCAGCGATTCCACCCGCTCTTCCGCCTGCTCCGGCCGGGCCTTGAGTCGCTCGCCGATGCGGTTGAGGCGGGCCTCCTGCTCGCGGAACCAGGCCAGCGCTCCCTGGCCGGTGATCGCCTCGATGCGACGCACCCCGGAGGCGATGCCGGCCTCGCTGACGATATGGAAGCAGCCGATGTCGCCGCTGCGCGCCACGTGGGTGCCGCCGCACAGCTCGATGGAGAAGTCGTCGGCGCCGATGGTCAGTACCCGCACGTCGTCGGCGTACTTGGCCTCGAACAGGGCGGCCGCCCCCTTGGCCTTGGCCGCGTCGAGGCTCATGTGCTCGATGCGCGTCGGGGCATTGGCCAGGATCTGCTCGTTGACGATCGCCTCGACCTCGGCCAGCTGCTCCGGCGTCATCGCCTCGAAGTGGCTGAAGTCGAAGCGCAGGCGTTCGGGGGTGACCAGCGAGCCCTTCTGCTGCACATGCTCACCGAGCACCAGGCGCAGCGCCTTGTGCATCAGGTGGGTAGCCGAGTGGTTGCGCACCGTGGCCGCGCGCAGGCCGGCATCGACCTGCGGCCGCACCTCGGCGCCGACGGCGAGGCTGCCCTCGAGCAGCACGCCGTGATGCAGGTGATGGCCGGCCTGCTTCTGGGTGTCGGTGACCAGGAAGCGGCCGCCCTCGACATAGAGGTAGCCGGTGTCGCCCACCTGACCGCCCGACTCGCCGTAGAAGGGGGTACGATCGAGCACCACGACGCCATGCTGCTCGGGCTCGAGCCCGACCAGGTCATTGCCCTCGCGGTCGACGATGGCGGTGACGGTGGCGCGATCCTCCAGGCGGTCGTAGCCGGTGAAGGCGGTCTCGCCCTCGAGATCCAGGGCAGCACCGTAGTCGGCACCGAACTGGCTGGCGGCACGCGCTCGCTCACGCTGGGCCTCGAGTTCGCGCTCGAAGCCCGACTCGTCGAGGGTCACGCCGCGCTCGCGGCAGACGTCGGCGGTGAGGTCATAGGGAAAGCCGTAGGTGTCGTAGAGCTTGAACACCGTCTCGCCGGGCAGCACCTCGCCGTCGAGCCCGCCCAGGGCCTCCTCCAGCAGGCTCATCCCGTGCTCCAGGGTACGGGCGAACTGCTCCTCCTCCTTGAGCAGGATGCGCTCGATCTGGGGACGCGCCCGCCGCAGCTCCGGGAAGGCCTCGCCCATCTCGGCGTCCAGCGCTCCCACCAGCTTGTGGAAGAAGGCGCCCTTGGCGCCCAGCTTGTGGCCGTGACGGATGGCGCGGCGGATGATCCGGCGCAGCACGTAGCCGCGCCCCTCGTTGGAGGGCAGCACGTCATCGGCGATCAGGAAGGCGCAGGAGCGGATGTGGTCGGCGATCACCCGCAGCGAGGGCGTGGTGGTGTCGGCGTGGCCGGTGGCGCGGGCCGCGGCCTCGAGCAGACGCTGGAACAGGTCGATCTCGTAGTTGGAGTGCACCCCCTGCATCACCGCGGCGATGCGCTCCAGCCCCATGCCGGTGTCGATGGAGGGCTTGGGCAGCGGGTTCAGGTTGCCGGCCGCGTCGCGGTCGAACTGCATGAACACCAGGTTCCAGATCTCGATGTAGCGGTCGCCGTCCTCCTCGGGGCTGCCGGGAGGCCCACCCCAGACCTCGGGGCCGTGATCAAAGAAGATCTCCGAGCTCGGTCCGCACGGGCCGGTGTCGCCCATCTGCCAGAAGTTGTCCTCGTCGAGCTTGGAGAAGCGCGCCGGGTCGATGCCCATCTCGTCCTTCCAGATGCGCTCGGCCTCGTCGTCGCTGACGTGGACCGTGACCCACAACTTCTCCTTGGGCAGGCCCAGCACCTCGGTGAGGAAGACCCAGGCGAAGCGGATGGCGTCGCGCTTGAAGTAGTCGCCGAAGCTGAAGTTGCCCAGCATCTCGAAGAAGGTGTGGTGGCGGGCGGTATAGCCGACGTTGTCGAGGTCGTTGTGCTTGCCGCCGGCGCGTACGCAGCGCTGGGACGAAGCGGCCCGCACGTAGGGGCGCGGGTCGCGGCCGAGGAAGACGTCCTTGAACGGCACCATGCCGGCGTTGGTGAACAGCAGGGTCGGATCGTTGCCCGGCACCAGGGAGCTGGACGGCACGACGGTATGGCCGTGCTGCTCGAAGTAACTCAGAAAGGCCTGTCTGATATCTGCGCTTTTCATGGGGTATCCGTGGCGATGGCATGATGACCCGGCGGGCAGGCGGGAGTCCGGCGAGAGCCGGAAACGCCGCGCCGGCGCGCGCTGCTCGCGCCACCCGGGGCTTTCGCAAAGGGAGCCATTATACCGCAGTTGTCAAGCGACTGAAGGGGGCCGCTGACCGCGCCACTCGGGGCTGATCCGGCGGCAGGCCTCCGAGGAGGCGCTGTAAACCCGTCCCTGGGCGCTACTTTTGCCTTCCCTGGCAAAAGACCTCCTCTCCGGCCTGCCCCCGGCGCCCCTCGGCCAGACTATCCCTGTTCAGGCGTCTCGTCCCAGGCGTGGGCCAGCGCATGGCGCAGCTGGTCGAAGTCGAAGCCGCGACCGGCCAGGAAGCGCTCGCGACGGGCGCGCTCGCGGGGCGTGTCACCGGGGCCGACGAAGCGCCTGGACAGGGTGTCGCAGGCCAGGGCGAACCAGTCGGCCTCGCCCTGGCCCTCGAGCTCGGCGAAGGCGGCGCGAATACCTTCGCGATCGAGGCCGCGCCGCTCCAGCTCGGCGCGGATCTTCAGCGGGCCCTGCCCTCGAGCGACCCGCGAGCGCAGGAAGCTCTCGGCGAAGCGCGCGTCGGACTGCAGTCCCTCCTCGGCCAGGGCATCGAGGCACGCCTCGATGCCCTCCGCTGCATGGCCCCTGGCCGACAGTCGCTCGTGCAGCTCGGCGCGGGAATACTCGCGCCGCGCCAGCAGGCGAATGGCATCGTCCCGGGGCGCGGCGGGAGAAGAGGGGGATCGCATGACTTAGAGCAGGTCGTCCTCGCGCACCTCGGCGCCGGCCACCGCCTCCTCGTCGGCCTCGTCCTTCTTCGGCTCCGGTGCGGCGAGCAGCTGGGCGCGGATCTGGCTCTCGATCTCCTCCATGATGGCCGGGTTGTCCTCGAGGAACTGAGCGGCATTGGCCTTGCCCTGGCCGATCTTGTTGCCCTGGTAGCTGTACCAGGCGCCGGCCTTGTCGACCAGCTTGCACTGCACGCCCAGGTCGATCACCTCGCCGGCGTGGTAGATGCCCTTGCCGTAGAGGATCTGGAACTCGGCCTGGCGGAACGGCGGTGCCACCTTGTTCTTGACCACCTTGACCCGCGTCTCGTTGCCGGTCACCTCGTCGCCCTGCTTCACCGAACCGGTGCGGCGGATGTCGAGACGCACGCTGGCGTAGAACTTCAGCGCGTTGCCGCCGGTGGTGGTCTCGGGGCTGCCGAACATCACGCCGATCTTCATGCGGATCTGGTTGATGAACACCACCATGCAGTTGGCGTTCTTGATATGACCGGTGATCTTGCGCAGCGCCTGGGACATCAGGCGCGCCTGCAGGCCGACGTGGGAGTCGCCCATCTCGCCCTCGATCTCGGCCCGCGGGGTGAGTGCGGCCACCGAGTCGATGATGATCACGTCGACGCCGCCGGAGCGCACCAGCATGTCGCAGATCTCCAGTGCCTGCTCGCCGGTGTCGGGCTGGGAAACCAGCAGGTCGTCGAGGTTGACGCCGAGCTTCTCGGCATAGCTCGGGTCGAGCGCATGCTCGGCGTCGATGAAGGCGCAGGTCTTGCCCTGGCGCTGCGCCTGGGCGATCACCGACAGGGTCAGGGTGGTCTTGCCCGAGGACTCCGGGCCGAAGATTTCCACCACTCGGCCATAGGGCAGACCGCCGATGCCGAGCGCGATGTCGAGCCCGAGCGAACCGGTGGACACCGACGGCATGACCACCCGCGGGGTATCGCCGAGACGCATCACGGTGCCCTTGCCGAACTGGCGCTCGATCTGGGAAAGCGCGGCATTCAGCGCCTTGGAACGGTTGTCGTCCTGAGCCATCACGGGTCTCCTGGCAATGGAATGAAACGAGAGGAGTGGATTGGGTACTGTATGACTGCACAGTAGTATGGCGAAAAAATCCTCGCTCGGCTAGCCTCGGCGACGGAGGCGCGTCAGTCGCGCTCCAGCTCCCGGATCAGTCCGACGAGAGCCTCCCGCACCGCCTGCTCGCGCACCGCGCGGCGATCGCCGGGAAAGTGGTGGCGGGCCGCCCGCTGGCGTTCGGCGGTGCCCCAGGCCAGCCAGACGGTGCCCACCGGCTTGTCGGGGCTGCCGCCCCCGGGGCCGGCCACCCCGCTGATCGCCACCCCGAGATCCGCACCGCTGTCGCGGCAGGCCCCGGCGACCATGGCCTCGACCACCTCGCGACTGACCGCACCGCACTCCGCGAGAGTCGCCTCCGGCACCCCCAGCAGGCGAGTCTTGGCGCCATTGGCGTAGGTCACGTAGCCGGTCTCGAACCAGTCGGAGCTGCCGGCCACGGCGGTGATCGCGCTGGCCACCCCGCCACCGGTGCAGGACTCGGCGGCGGTCACCGTCACGTCACGCTCGCGGCAGGCTCGCCCCAGGCGTTCGGCGAGCAGCGTCAGGTCGAGATTGGCCAGGTGAGAAGCACCAGGGGACATCGCATCGCTCCTGAAGGAATCTGCATGGATTTTTACGTACAATACGGCCTTTGTCAGCGACATGCAGGCCGACGTGCGCCGAACCGCCGCGGCCCCACGGAACCCGACGGAAACTCACAGGAACCCCATGTCCCAGGCCAGCGCCCAGCATACCCCGATGATGGCCCAATACCTCAAGATCAAGCGCGAGCACCCCGAGGTGCTGCTCTTCTACCGCATGGGCGACTTCTACGAGCTGTTCTTCGACGACGCCCGGCGTGCCGCCGCGCTGCTCGACATCACCCTGACCCAGCGGGGCCAGTCGGCGGGCAAGCCGATCCCCATGGCCGGGGTGCCCTACCACAGCGCCGAGGGCTATCTCGCCCGCCTGGTCCAGGCCGGCGAGTCGGTGGCGATCTGCGAGCAGATCGGCGACCCCGCCACCAGCAAGGGGCCGGTGGAACGACGGGTGGTGCGCATCGTCACCCCCGGCACCCTCTACGACGAGGCGCTGCTCGACGCCCGCCGCGACAACCTGCTGGTCGCCGTGGCCCCGCTCGGCGAGCGCTGGGGGCTGGCCTGGCTGGAACTCTCCAGCGGTCGCTTCAACGTGCTCGAGGTCGAGGGCGAGAGCGAGATGCTGGCCGAATTGCAGCGTCTCGACCCCGCCGAGCTACTGGTGGCCGAGAGCCTGGCCCTGCCGACCGCCCTGGAGGGGCGTCGCGGCCTGCGCCGCCAGAGCGACTGGCTGTTCGACCTGGAGGGCGCGACGCGCACCCTGTGCGACCAGTTCGGCGTCCAGGACCTGCGCGGCTTCGGCTGCGCCCACCTGGAGGCCGCCATCACCGCCGCCGGGGTGCTGGTCGACTATGCCCGGGACACCCAGCGCACGGCCCTGCCCCATGTCACCGCCATCGGCGTCGAGAGCCGCGACGACGCCGTGGTGATCGACGCCGCCAGCCGCCGCAACCTGGAGATCGACACCAACCTCGGTGGCACCGCCGACAACACCCTGGCCAGCGTGCTCGACACCACCGCCACGGCGATGGGCTCGCGGCTGCTCAAGCGCTGGCTCAACCGGCCGCTGCGCGACCGGGACCAGGTCACGTCCCGGCAGTCGGCGGTGGCCCTGCTGCTCGACGACGAGGGCTACGCGGCCCTGCGCGAGGCGCTCAGGGCGATCGGCGACATGGAACGCATCCTGGCCCGGATCGCGCTCTACAGCGCCCGCCCGCGGGATCTCGCCCGGCTGCGCGACGCCCTCGCGGCGCTGCCCGCGCTGGAGCGGGACCTCGGCGGCTACAGCGAGGGCTCGGCCCTCGACGAGCTGCGCCGGCACATCCGCCCCTACCCCGAACTCGCCGATATCCTGACCCGCGCCCTGGTCGAGAACCCACCGGTGGTGATCCGCGACGGCGGGGTGATCGCCGAGGGCTTCGACGCCGAGCTCGACGAGCACCGCGGGCTCGCCGAGCACGCCGGCGACTACCTGGTGCGCCTCGAGACCCGCGAGCGGGAGCGCACCGGCCTGCCCGGGCTCAAGGTCGGCTACAACCGGGTCCATGGATACTACATCGAGATCCCCCGCGCCCAGGCACGCGACGCCCCGGCCGATTACATTCGCCGCCAGACCCTGAAGAACGCCGAACGCTTCATCATCCCCGAGCTCAAGGAGTTCGAGGACAGGGCGCTGTCGGCCAAGTCCCGCGCCCTGGCCCGGGAGAAGCTGCTCTACGACGGCCTGCTCGACACCCTCAACGCCGAATTGGACACGCTGCAGGCCACCGCCCGGGCGCTGGCGGCGCTGGACGTGCTGTGTGCCTTCGCCGAGCGCGCCCAGGCACTGGACTTCGTGCGCCCCCGCCTGGCCGCCCTCCCCGGCATCATGATCCGCGGCGGTCGCCATCCGGTGGTCGAGCAGGTCAGCGAAACGCCCTTCGTGCCCAACGACCTGATCATGAATGATGAGCGAAGGATGCTCGTCATTACGGGCCCCAACATGGGCGGCAAGTCCACCTACATGCGCCAGGCGGCGCTGATCGTGCTGCTCGCCCACACCGGCAGCTTCGTGCCGGCGGACGAGGCGGAGATCGGCCCGGTGGACCGCATCTTCACCCGTATCGGCTCCTCCGACGACCTCGCCGGCGGGCGCTCCACCTTCATGGTCGAGATGACCGAGACCGCCAGCATCCTGCACAATGCCACCGACCACAGCCTGGTACTGATGGATGAGATCGGCCGCGGCACCAGCACCTTCGACGGCCTGTCGCTGGCCTGGGCCAGCGCCGAGCACCTGACCCGTACCCGCGCCTTCACCCTGTTCGCCACCCACTACTTCGAGATGACGGCGCTGGCCGACCAGGCCGGAGGCGTGGCCAACGTCCACCTGACGGCGGCGGAGCACAAGGATGGCATCGTCTTCATGCACCGGGTCGAGGAGGGCCCCGCCAGCCAGAGCTACGGACTGCAGGTGGCGCAGCTCGCCGGCGTGCCCACGGCGGTGATCGCCCGGGCCCGCGAGAAACTGGCCCAGCTGGAGCAGCAGGAGATCGACCAGGGCAGCCGCCAGCTCGCCTCTCCGGCGGGCGGGCCGGCCGTGCCGCAGCAGACCGATCTCTTCGCCAGCACTCCCCATCCGCTGGTGGAGGACCTCGGCTCGCTGGCCGTGGACGACCTGACGCCACGGCAGGCGCTGGAGCTTCTCTATCGCTGGAAGGAGACGGTGTGAATGACCGACAATGGCAGCGGGGCACGCTTGCGGGACAGCCCGCGCCACGACTAGAATGGCTCGATCAAATTATCAGGATTATAAGAAACGCCTTTCTTATAACCATTCCTGAGTTACTCATTACCGGCCGCGGGCGACCCCGGCCCGAGGGAGGGAGACTGGCATGACATTCGTCGTCACCGAGAACTGCATCAAGTGCAAGTACACCGACTGTGTCGAGGTCTGCCCGGTGGACTGCTTCTATGAAGGCCCCAACTTCCTGGTGATCCACCCCGACGAGTGCATCGACTGCGCCCTGTGCGAACCCGAATGCCCCGCGGAGGCGATCTTCTCGGAGGATGAACTGCCCGAGGGACAGGAGCCGTTCATCGAGATCAACGCCGAGCTGGCCGAGGTGTGGCCGAACATCGCCGAGAAGAAGGACCCGCTGCCCGATGCCGAGGAGTGGGACGGCAAGCCGGGCAAGCTGGAGCAGCTCGAACGCTGACGCCCGACCCGGGGAACGAAAACGCCGCCGCCGAATGTCTCACGACATTCGGCGGCGGCGTTTCTGCCCTGAGCGAAGAAGGAGAACACCAGGCAAAAAGGCGGCCCGCAGGCCGCCCGCTCCCAGCCAATCCTTGGGCGGTTCCCTCCGCCCGACTCCTGTGGCGTCTTCCCTGCCCGGAAGCGGCTTCCTGTCGCACCAGGCGCACCACATCTTGCATCCCGTTGCATCCTGCCGGGAGAACCTTCCCGTTCTCCCTTGTCCCGTGATCCATTGTGGCCAGCCCTGCGCTGCAGCACAACCACCCCCAAGTCGCACCTTGCGACCGGGCCCGCCTGGGCCACTCTCGAGGGCCAAGAAAATATCTCATTTAAATCAATGATATAAAAAAACCGACACTCGAAAGTGTCGGTCTTCATCATGCACGATGAGCGAATTTCTTCGCCCTAATGTAGGCAATTTCCTACAAAAAAACACGCAAAAGGCAACGGCGTTCGCTTACTGCCCCTTGATCGCGCCACGGCCCGGATAGCTCACCCGGTCGCCCAGCTCCTGCTCGATCACCAGCAGGCGGTTGTACTTGGCGACCCGATCGGAGCGGCACAGCGACCCGGTCTTGATCTGGCCGGCGCAGGTGCCCACGGCCAGGTCGGCGATGGTGGTGTCCTCGGTCTCGCCGCTGCGATGCGAGATCACCGCGGTGAAGCCGGCGTCCTGGGCCATGCGGATCGCCTCCAGGGTTTCGGAGAGCGAGCCGATCTGGTTGAACTTGATCAGGATGGAGTTGCCGATCTGCTCGTCGATGCCGCGCTTGAGGATCTTGGTGTTGGTCACGAAGAGGTCGTCACCGACCAGCTGCACCTTGTCGCCGAGCTTGTCGGTCAACGCCTTCCAGCCGTCCCAGTCGGACTCGTCCATGCCGTCCTCGATGGAGACGATGGGGTAGTCGTCGCACAGGCCCGCCAGGTAGTCGACGAAACCGGCGGCGTCGAAGGACTTGCCCTCCCCGGAGAGATTGTACTGGCCATCCCGGTAGAACTCGGAGGAGGCGCAGTCGAGCGCCAGGGTGACGTCGCGGTCGAGCTCATAGCCGGCATCGCCGACCGCCTGCTTGATCACCGCCAGCGCCTCGGCGTTGGAGGCCAGGTTCGGCGCGAAGCCACCCTCGTCGCCCACCGCAGTGGCCAGGCCGCGGGCAGCGAGCACCTTCTTCAGGGCGTGGAAGATCTCGGCGCCCATACGCAGCGCCTCGTGGAAGTTCGGTGCGCCCACCGGCTGCACCATGAACTCCTGGATGTCGACGTTGTTGTCGGCATGCTCGCCGCCATTGAGGATGTTCATCATCGGTACCGGCATGCCGTAGCGGCCCGGTTGGCCGTAGAGCTCGGCGATATGGGCGTAGAGCGGCATGCCCTTGGCGTTGGCGGCGGCCTTGGCGGCGGCCAGCGACACGGCCAGGATGGCGTTGGCGCCCAGCTTGGCCTTGTTGTCGGTGCCATCGAGGGCGAGCATGGCGTTGTCGAGACCACGCTGGTCGCGGGCATCCATGCCGATCAGTCGGCTGCGGATCGCGCCGTTGACCGCCTCGACGGCCTTCAATACGCCCTTGCCGAGATAGCGGCTCTTGTCGCCGTCGCGCAGTTCCAGCGCCTCGCGGGAGCCGGTGGAGGCGCCGCTCGGGGCGCAAGCCACCCCCATGGCACCGCTCTCCAGGCGAACTTCCGCCTGCACGGTGGGGTTGCCGCGGGAGTCGAGCACCTCGAGGGCGCGAATGTCGACGATCTTGGTCATGGGAGTTTTCCTTTTGTCGTGTCAGCGTGATGGAGAATCAGGTTATCGCGAGCGGCGCGAACCCCTTCACCAGGTCATCGAGGGCCTTGAGCTGGGTCAGGAAGGGCGCGAGCCTGTCCAGCGGCAGCGCACAGGGGCCGTCGCACTTGGCGTTGTCGGGGTCCGGGTGGGCCTCCAGGAAGAGCCCGGCCAGGCCCACGGCAACCCCCGCCCGTGCCAGCTCGGCGACCTGGGCACGGCGGCCGTCGGCACTGTCGGCCCGCCCGCCGGGGCGTTGCAGCGAGTGGGTCACGTCGAAGAAGAGCGGATAGCCGGTCTGCTTCATCTCGCCGAAGCCGAGCATGTCGACCACCAGGTTGTTGTAGCCGAAGGAGGAGCCACGCTCGCAGAGGATCAGGCGGTCGTTGCCGGCCTCCTCGCACTTGCGGATGATGTGACGCATCTCGTGGGGCGCGAGGAACTGCGGTTTCTTGATGTTGATCACCGCGCCGGTCTTCGCCATCGCCACCACCAGGTCGGTCTGGCGGGCCAGGAAGGCCGGCAACTGGATGATGTCGGCGACCTCGGCGACGGGCGCGGCCTGCCAGGGCTCGTGGACATCGGTGAGGATCGGCACATTGAGGTGCGCCTTCACCTCGGCGAGGATCTCCAGCCCCTTCTCGAGGCCGGGACCGCGGAAGGAGTGGATGGAGCTGCGGTTGGCCTTGTCGAAGCTGGCCTTGAACACGTAGGGCATGTCGAGCCTGCCCGTGGCCTCGACATAGGCCTCGGCGACCTCGAGGGCGAGTTCCCGGGACTCGAGCACGTTCATGCCGCCGAACAGCATGAGCGGCAATGAATTGCCGGCCTTCAGGCCGGCAAAGTCGATGTGACGTTCGGATGTGGTCATGGTTCGCCTCACTCCTGGTGCGAGGACTGGGCGCGGGTGCGCGCCGCCTTGTGCTCCAGCGCCGCATTGACGAAGCCGGTGAACAGCGGGTGGCCGTCACGCGGCGTGGAGGTGAACTCCGGGTGGAACTGGCAGGCCACGAACCAGGGGTGATCCGGCAACTCGATCATCTCCACCAGGGAATTGTCGACGCTCCTGCCGGAGACCACCAGGCCGGCCTTCTCCAGCGCCTCGACGAACTGGTTGTTGACCTCGAAGCGATGGCGATGACGCTCGACGATCTCGTCGGCGCCATAGGCCTCGCGGGCCCGAGTGCCGGGCTCGAGGTGACAGATCTGGCCACCCAGACGCATGGTGCCACCCAGGTCGGAGGCCGCATCGCGCAGTTCGATCTTGCCCTCGGCATTGATCCACTCGGTGATCAGGCCCACTACCGGGTGCTGGGTGTCGTGGGTGAACTCGGTGGAGTTGGCGTCCTCCCAGCCGGCCACGTGGCGAGCGAATTCGATCACCGCCACCTGCATGCCGAGGCAGATGCCGAGATAGGGGATGTCGTTCTCGCGGGCATAGCGGGCCGTCTCGATCTTGCCTTCCACCCCGCGCTCACCGAACCCGCCTGGTACCAGGATGGCATCCTTGCCGGAGAGTCGTTCCGGGCCGTGGCGCTCGATGTCCTCGGAGTCGATGTAGTCGACGTTGACCTTCACCCGGGTCTGGATGCCGGCGTGGATCAGCGCCTCGTTGAGCGACTTGTAGGCGTCGAGCAGCTCCATGTACTTGCCGACCATGGCGATGTTGATCGACTTGAGCGGGTTGAGCTTGGCGTCGAGCACGTGCACCCACTCGCCGAGGTCGGCCTCGTCGGCGGTGAGGCGCAGCTTGTCGCAGACGATCTCGTCGAGGCCGTACTCGTGGAGCATCAGCGGGATGCGGTAGATGGTGTCGGCGTCCTGCAGCGGGATGACCGCACGCTCCTCGACGTTGGTGAACAGCGCGATCTTGCGCCGCTCGGCTTCCTCGAGCTCGACCTCGCTGCGGCAGATCAGGATGTCGGGCTGGATACCGATGGAGCGCAGCTCCTTGACGCTGTGCTGGGTCGGCTTGGTCTTGGTCTCCCCCGCCGTCTTGATATAAGGCACCAGGGTCAGGTGCATGAAGATCGCCCGGCTCGCGCCCAGCTCGCTCCTGATCTGGCGGATCGACTCGAGGAAGGGCAGCGACTCGATGTCTCCCACCGTGCCGCCGATCTCGACCAGCGCCACGTCGAAGCCCTCGCCGCCAGCATAGACACGGCGCTTGATCTCGTCGGTGATGTGCGGGATCACCTGCACGGTGCCGCCCAGGTAGTCGCCGCGGCGCTCGCGACGCAGCACGTGCTCGTAGACACGCCCGGTGGTGAAGTTGTTGCCCTGGGTCATCTTCGTGCGGATGAAGCGCTCGTAGTGACCGAGGTCGAGGTCGGTCTCGGCGCCATCCTCGGTGACGAACACCTCGCCGTGCTGGAAGGGGCTCATGGTGCCGGGATCGACGTTGATGTACGGATCCAGCTTGAGCATGGTGACCTTGAGGCCGCGCGCCTCGAGAATCGCCGCCAGCGAGGCCGACGCGATGCCCTTGCCGAGTGAGGACACAACGCCGCCGGTCACGAAGATATATCGTGTCATGGAGAACCTGTCGAAACGTGATCATGAGGCGTGGCAGGAAGCCGCGCCAGGATGGGACGACAGACTAGCAGAATACGACCAATGGCTCAATTTCGGCCAGGCCACCACCCGCGGCTGTTCCGGCGACAGGTCTTCGCGGAGGCGCTGTGAACCCTCCCTGGGCGCTACCTTTTCCATCCCTGGAAAAGGACCTCCGCTCCGACCCGTCCCCGGCGCCGCTCACCACTCAGCAGCGGGGCCGCAATCGTCACACGCCCAGGTAGTCGAGGATGCCCTCGCCAGCCTGGCGGCCCTCGTAGATGGCGGTGACCACCAGGTCGGAGCCGCGCACCATGTCGCCACCGGCGAAGATCTTCTCGTTGGTGGTCTGGAAGGCGTAGGCGCCCTCTTCCGGCGCCTTGACCCGGCCGCGCTCGTCGAGCTCGATGCCCACGGTCGCGAACCAGGGTGCCGGGTTCGGCTGGAAGCCGAAGGCGATGACCACGGCGTCGGCGGGAATGACCTCCTCGGAGCCCGGCACCACCTCGGGGCGCTGGCGCCCGTTCTCGTCGGGCTCGCCGAGGCGGGTGCGCACCACCTTGACGCCCTCGACCTTGCCCTCGCCCATCACCGCCACCGGCTGACGGTTGAACAGGAACTCGACGCCCTCCTCGCGGGCGTTGGCCACCTCACGCCGCGAGCCCGGCATGTTCTCCTCGTCGCGACGATAGGCGCAGGTCACGCTCGTCGCGCCCTGGCGGATCGAGGTGCGGTTGCAATCCATGGCGGTATCGCCGCCACCCAGCACCACCACCCGCTGGCCCTTGAAGGAGATGTAGTCGCGGGGATCCTTCTCGAAGCCGAGGCAGTGGTTGACGTTGGCGATCAGGAAGTCGAGCGCCTTGTGCACCCCGGGCAGGTCCTCGCCCGGGAAGCCGCCCTCCATGTACTTGTAGGTGCCCATGCCGAGGAAGACCGCGTCGTACTCATCGAGCAGGGTGTCGAAGGCGATGTCGCGGCCGATCTCGACGCCGAGACAGAACTCCACGCCCATCTCCTCGAACACCGCCCGGCGACGCTCCATGACGTTCTTCTCGAGCTTGAACTCGGGAATGCCGAAGGTCAGCAGGCCGCCGATCTCCGGGTACTTGTCGAACACCACCGGCTTGACGCCGTTGCGCACCAGGATGTCGGCACAGCCGAGCCCCGCCGGGCCGGCCCCGATCACCGCCACCTTGCGATCGGTCCAGGTCACCTTGGACATGTCGGGGCGCCAGCCCATGGCGAAGGCGGTATCGGTGATGTACTTCTCCACCGAGCCGATGGTCACCGCGCCGAAGCCGTCGTTGAGGGTGCAGTCGCCCTCGCACAGGCGATCCTGGGGGCAGACCCGGCCACACACCTCGGGCAGGGTATTGGTCTTGTGGGACAGCTCCGCCGCCTCGAGGATGTTGCCCTCACTGACCAGCTGCAGCCAGTTGGGGATGTAGTTGTGGACCGGGCACTTCCACTCGCAGTAGGGGTTGCCGCAGTGCAGGCAGCGATGCGCCTGACTGGCCGCCTCCTGGGGCTTGTAGGGCTCGTAGATCTCGGCGAACTCCCGCGAGCGGGTGCGCGCCTCCTTCTTCTTCGGGTCCTGGCGACCCACGTCGATGAACTGGAAATCGTTGCTCAGACGGTTTGCCATGGTCTCTGCTCCTCTCTGCGGGCTGACTCGGAACGCCAACGACTCATTCATTCCGGCTGACGCCGGGACTGGGCGAGCAGGTCGTTGAGGCTCGCTGCCTTGGGCTTCACCAGCCAGAAGTGGCGAATGAAGTCGCTGAAGTCCTCGAGGATCGCCGCGCCCCGGGCAGAGCCGGTCTCGGCGACGAACTCCTCGATGACCTCCCGCAGGTGACGCCGGTAGGCCTCCATGGCCTCGGTGTTCACTCGGTGGATCTCCACCAGTTCATGGTTGTACTTGTCGACGAAGGTGCGGTTTTCGTCGAGCACGTAGGCGAAGCCACCGGTCATGCCGGCACCGAAGTTGACCCCGGTCTCGCCGAGCACGCAGATCAGGCCGCCGGTCATGTACTCGCAGCAGTGGTCGCCGGAGCCCTCGATCACCGCATGGACGCCGGAGTTGCGCACCCCGAAGCGCTCGCCCGCGGTGCCGGCGGCGAACAGCTTGCCGCCGGTGGCACCGTACAGGCAGGTGTTACCGATGATCGCCGTCTTGTGACTCTCGAAGGAGCTGCCCGCCGGCGGCACGATCACCACCTTGCCGCCGTTCATGCCCTTGCCGACGTAGTCGTTGGCGTCGCCCTCCAGGTAGAGGTGCAGGCCGCGGGCGTTCCAGACGCCGAAGCTCTGCCCGGCCACGCCCTTGAAGCGCACGGTGATCGGCGCGTCCTCGAGCCCCTGCTCGCCGTAGCGCTTGGCGATGGCGCCGGAGGCCAACGCCGCGACGGAGCGGTCGCAGTTGGTGATGGCGAACGCGAACTCGCCGCCGGATTTCGCCTCGATGGCGTCGCGCAGCGCCTCGAGCACTTCCTGGTTCTTGGCGCCCGGATCGTGGGGCACATTGCGACTCACCTGGCAGAACTGCGGCGCATCCGCCGGCACGAAGTCGTTCTCGAGCAACGGCGTCAGGTCGAGGTTGCGCTGCGACGGCGTGACGCCCTCGAGCACCTCGAACAGGTCGGTGCGGCCGATCAGGTCGGTGAGCTTTCTCACCCCCAGCATGGCCATCAGTTCGCGCACCTCCTCGGCGATGAAACGGAAGTAGTGCTTGACCATGTCGACGGTGCCGCGGAAGTGCTCGTCGCGCAGGTAGTCGTGCTGGGTGGCCACCCCGGTGGCGCAGTTGTTGAGGTGGCAGATGCGCAGGTACTTGCAGCCCAGCGCCACCATCGGTGCGGTCCCGAAGCCGAAGCTCTCGGCGCCGAGGATCGCCGCCTTGACCACGTCGAGGCCGGTCTTCAGGCCGCCATCGGTCTGCAGGCGGATCTTGTCGCGCAGGCCGTTGATGCGCAGCGCCTGGTGGACCTCGGGCAGGCCCAGTTCCCAGGGCGAGCCGGCGTGCTTGATCGAGGTCAGCGGGCTCGCCGCGGTACCGCCGTCATAGCCGGAGACGGTGATCAGGTCGGCGTAGGCCTTGGCCACGCCGGTGGCGATGGTGCCGATGCCGGGCTCGGAGACCAGCTTGACCGAGACCTGGGCGTCCGGATTGACCTGCTTGAGGTCGAAGATCAGTTGCGCCAGGTCCTCGATGGAGTAGATATCGTGGTGCGGCGGCGGCGAGATCAGGGTCACGCCGGGCACCGAGTAGCGTAGCCGGGCGATCAGCTCGTTGACCTTGCCACCGGGCAACTGGCCGCCCTCGCCGGGCTTGGCGCCCTGGGCCACCTTGATCTGCAGCACCTCGGCGTTGACCAGGTAGGCCGGGGTGACGCCGAAGCGCCCGGAGGCGATCTGCTTGATCTTGGAGGAGCGCACGGTGCCGTAGCGCGCCGGATCCTCGCCGCCCTCGCCGGAGTTGGAGCGACCGCCGGCCTCGTTCATGGCCTGGGCCAGGGCCTCGTGGGCCTCCGGCGACAGCGCGCCCAGTGACATGCCGGCGCTGTCGAAGCGCGGGATCAGCTCCTCGACCGACTCGACCTCCGAAAGCGCAACCGCCTCGGTGGCCGGTTTCAGCCTGAGCAGGTCACGGATGGTGGCCGGCGAGCGCTCGTTGACCAGCGCCGCGAATTTCTTCCACTTGCCGTAGTTGCCCTCCTGCACCGCCTCCTGCAGCGCCTTGATCACGTCCGGGTTGTAGGCATGGTACTCGTGCCCGTGGACGTACTTGACCAGACCGCCCTGGGAGATGCCCTTGCGGGGAATCCAGGCGTCGCGGGCGAGCCACTCCTGCTGCAGCTGCAGCTCGGCGAAGCCGGTGCCCTCGATGCGCGAGGCCATACCGGTGAAGCAGAGCTCCATCACTTCGGAGGAGAGGCCCACGGCCTCGAACAGCTGGGAGCCACGGTAGGAGGCGAGCGTCGAGATCCCCATCTTGGAGAGGATCTTGAACAGCCCCTTCTGCAGCCCCTTGCGGTAGTTCTCGCGGGCGTCGGCGGGGTTGCCGACCAGTTCGCCGGTCCGGTGCATGTCGGCCATGACCTGGTAGGCCAGCCACGGGAAGACCGCGGTGGCGCCCACGCCGAACAGCACCGCCATCTGGTGGGCATCGCGGGCATAGCCGGTCTCCACCACCAGGTTGACCCGCGGACGCAGCGCCAGCTTGCCCAGGTGGTGGTGCACCGCGCCCACGGCCAGGGCAGCATGGATCGGCAGCTGTCCCTTCGCGAGGTCGGCATCCGACAGTACCAGGATCACCTTGCCGTCACTCACCGCGGCCTCGGCCTGGCGGCAGAGCTCAGTAATCGCCCCCTTGAGGCCGACCTGCTCGGGCTCGTAGGCCAGCGACAGGGTATGACTGGCGAAGGCCGGGTCGTCCTGGTCGACCAGCGCGGAGAACTTGCGCGGCGAGAGGATCGGCGTTGTCAGGATGATGCGGTGGGCGTGCTCGGGAGTCGCCTTGAAGACGTTGAGCTCGGCCCCGATGCAGGTTTCCAGCGACATCACGATCGCTTCGCGCAGCGGGTCGATGGCCGGGTTGGTGACCTGGGCGAACTTCTGGCGGAAGTAGTCGGTGAGCAGGCGCTGCTTGCCGGAGAGCACCGCCATGGGGGTGTCGTCGCCCATGGAGCCGACCGCCTCCTGGCCGCTCTCGGCCAGCGGGCGCAGCAACTGGTCGCGCTCCTCGAAGCTGACCTGGAACATCTTCTGGTGCACGCTCAGCTCGTCGGCGTCCATGTTCTGGAAGCTGGCGAGCTCGGTGAGTGCCGACTCCAGGTAGTTGGCCTCCTGCTTCAGCCAGCGCTTGTAGGGGTAGGCCGACTTGAGGCGCTCGTCGATGTCGCCGGTGTGCAGCACCTCGCCGGTCTCGGTGTCCACGGCCAGTATCTGGCCCGGGCCGACGCGGCCCTTGGCCACCACGTCCTCGGGCTGGTAGCCGTAGGTGCCGATCTCGGAGGCGAGGGTGATGTAGCCGTTGCGGGTGATCACCCAGCGGGCCGGACGCAGGCCGTTGCGATCGAGCATGCAGACCGCCTGGCGGCCGTCGGTCATCACCACGCCCGCCGGGCCATCCCAGGGCTCCATGTGCATGGAGTTGTATTCGTAGAAGGCGCGCAGGTCGCCGTCCATGATTTCGACGTTCTGCCAGGCCGGCGGCACCATCATGCGCACCGCACGGTGCAGCTCCATGCCGCCGGTCAGCAGCACCTCGAGCATGTTGTCCATGCTCGAGGAGTCGGACCCGGTGGTATTGACGATCTCGTCGAGCTCGGCGATGTCGGGCAGCCGTTCGTTGACGAAGTTCTCCTTGCGCGAGTTCGCCCAGCCGCGGTTGGCCTCGATGGTGTTGATCTCACCGTTGTGGGCCAGCAGGCGGAACGGCTGCGCCAGCGGCCAGCGCGGCGCGGTATTGGTGGAGAAGCGCTGATGGAAGACGCAGATGGCGGTCTCCAGACGCTCATCGCCCAGGTCGCGGTAGAAGGCCGGCAGGTCGACCGGCATCACCAGGCCCTTGTAGGAGACCACTTCCGGCGATAGCGAACAGACGTAGAAGTCCTCGTCGTCGCGCAGCGCCTGCTCGGCACGGCGGCGGGCCATGAACAGGTCGACATCGAACCGCTTGCCCTCCCCTTCGGCGGGCTCGACGAACAGCTGACGGATGCGCGGCAGGCAGTCCAGGGCCATGGGGCCGCAGACGCTCGGGTCCACCGGCACCTCGCGCCACCCCAGCACCTTCAGGCCGCGGGCCTCGAGCTCGGCCTCCAGGGTCTCGCGTCCACGGGTCTCGCGGGCATCGTCGTCGGGCAGGAAGACCGCGCCCACGGCATAGCGATCGCCCAGCGTGACGCCCAGCGCCTCCCGGGCGATGTCACGCATGAAGGCATCCGGCATCTTCAGCAACAGACCACAGCCGTCGCCGGTCTTGCCGTCGGCGGCGATACCGCCGCGATGGGTCATGCAGGTCAGCGACTCGATGGCGGTCTTGAGAAGATCGTGGCTGGCCTGCCCTTCCATATGGGCGATCAGGCCGAACCCGCAGTTGTCACGGAACTCGCCGGGCTGGTGAAGACCTCTGTTCATGGGCGCGCCTCGGATAAAGGATATTTCTTTTACAGCCGATACATGGTAATCTATCAGGTTATCTTGTTATTTTCGTCGCCATCGAGTGCATCGACTGCGCGGCAAAAAGGCTAACAAGGATAGCGAGCCTGACCGCCTTCACGCAATCACTGCGCCCTTACCGCCCCTTGAAAAACGACGGCAAATCCGGAACTTGCGTCCCAGCCAGGGCAAAAAAACCCAACAAGTCAACGACTTGCAAAACCCTAAAACGAATTTTCAACGCCCAGTCATCGGGCATAGACTTTGGTCTAAAAAGCATCGCCCTCCTCATGCCGATCCGGCATACGGCATACGGATTGACAACCCGACTCCCCCATCGACGCCCACGGGGCGGGAAATCGAAAACGCCGACGCCCGCACGAGGCGGGCGTCGGCAAAGTCGAACGCAAGGGTCACGCCGGGATCAGCGCCGCGGGAACGCTTCGAGCAGCACCTCCAGCGTCTCGGGAGGCGTCTCGTCATGCACGCAAGCCTCCCCCAGCGCACGCAACAGGATCAGCCGCAGCCGGCTGTCGAGGTTCTTCTTGTCCAGGCGCATGAGGTCGAGGAAGTCGTGGGTGCCCATGTCTGCGGGGGCGGCCAATGGCAGGGCCGCGGCCTCGAGAAGGGCCCGCGTCCTCTCCACTTCGGCCTCCGTGAGCCAGCCCAGGCGCTGTGACAGTTCGGCGGCCATCAGAATCCCGACCCCCACGGCCTCGCCGTGCAACCAGTTACCGTAGCCCTGGTACGCCTCGATGGCGTGACCGAAGGTATGCCCCAGATTGAGCAGCGCCCTCACCCCCTGCTCGGTCTCGTCCTCGGCGACGATCTCGGCCTTGAGCGCACAGCTGTGCTCGATGGCCCGGGCCAGGGCCGCGGCCTCGAGGCCGCGCAGCGCGCCCATCTCCGCCTCGAGCCAGGCCAGGAAATCGGCATCGCGGATCAGGCCGTACTTGATCACCTCGGCGAGCCCGGCCGAGAGCTCCCGCGGCGGCAGGGTGGCCAGGGTGTCGGTGTCGATCAGCACCGCCCGGGGCTGCCAGAAGGCACCGACCATGTTCTTGCCGCGCGGATGGTTCACCCCGGTCTTGCCGCCCACCGAGGAGTCCACCTGGGCCAGCAGGGTGGTCGGCACCTGGACGAAGGCCACCCCGCGCTGATAGCAGGCCGCGGCGAAGCCGGCCATGTCGCCGATCACTCCGCCGCCCAGAGCGATGAGCGTGCAGCGGCGGTTGAAGCCGGCCGCGAGCAGCGCATCCCAGATCCGCTCGACGCTGGCCAGGGTCTTGGTCGCCTCGCCGTCGGGCAGCACCAACTCGCGCACCTCGAGATCCTCCGGCAGGCCGGCGCGGCAGCGGTCGAGATAGAGTGGCGCGACGGTCTCGTTGGTGACGATCATCACCTGACGCCCGGCCAGGTAGGGGGCCAGCCAGCGGGGATCACCGAGCAGGCCGGAGCCGATATGGATGGGGTAGCTACGCTCGCCCAGCGCGACCTGGAGGGTGTGCGGGGCGTCCTGGGAGTCGCTCATGGGATCAGGCCTTGCATTGCAGGGGATCGACCAGGCGCGTGACGCGCCGCACGATCTCGTTGACCACGGCCCGCGGGCCGCGGCGATCGGTACGCACGATGATGTCCGCTGTGGCACGGTAGAGCGGATCGCGCAGGGCGAACATCTCGCGCAGCACCTCCTCGCGGTCGCCGCGCTGCAGCAGCGGCCGGTTGCGGTCCTTGGCGGTACGCCTGAGCTGCTGCTCGACGGTGGTGAACAGGTAGATCACGGTGCCGCGCTCACGCAGGGCGCGGCGATTCTCCTCGCGCAGCACCGCCCCGCCGCCGGTCGCGATGACCACGCCCTCGAGGCGGGTCAGCTCGTCGATCATCTGGGTTTCGCGATCGCGAAACCCCGCCTCGCCCTCGACATCGAAGATCCAGGGGATGTCCGCACCGCAGCGCGCCTGGATCTCGTGGTCGCTGTCGAGGAACTCGCGTGACAGTTCGGCCGCCAGCAGGCGGCCAATGGTGCTCTTGCCGGCCCCCATGGGGCCAATCAGTATCAGGTTGGGTAAGTCCAGCATCAGCGAATGGCCAGGCCGTCCTCCAGGATTCTGGGAGTGATGAAGACCAACAACTCCACTTTCTGGTTACTGCTCTCATTGAACCGGAAAAGCCGCCCCAGTACCGGAAGGTCGCCGAAGAACGGGGTCTTGGCCAGCCGGGTCAACTCTTCGGTGGTGAGTATACCACCCAACACGACGGTCTCGCCGTTGTTCACCAGCACCTGGGTCTCGATCTGGTTGGTGTCGATGGCCGGCACCCCGCCGAACACCTGGTCGGCGATGGTGTCGTTGTTGATCACCAGGTCCATGATGATGCGATTGTCCGGGGTGATCTGCGGGGTCACCTCCAGCGACAGCACCGCCTCCTTGAACTGCACGTTGGTCGCCCCGCTCGAGGTCGCCTCCTGATAGGGGATCTCCTGCCCCTGCTTGATCACCGCGGTACGCTGGTTGGCGGTGATCACGCGCGGCTGGGAGATGGTCTGGCTCTTGTTCTCGCTCTCCAGCGCGCGCAGCTCGAGGTCGAGCAGGATATCGCCGGACAGGTAACCGAAGGCGAAGGAGGTGAGCGGGTCGCGGCCGTCACCGCCGAGATCCACCGCCAGGCCGCCCCGCTCCCGCCGGACCAGTTCGTCCGCGACCGGATCGAACCAGATCTGCTGGGGATTCTCGCCACGCGCCGCGCCCCCCAAACGGAAGCGGCTCCCCTCCCGCGACAGCCCCCAGTTGACCCCCAGCTCCTGGGTGACGCCGTCGCGGGCGATGACGATGCGTGCCTCGATCTGCACCTGGCGCACCGCCACGTCGAGCTGGTCGAGGGTACGCAGGATCTCGTCGATCTGCTCGGCGGTGTCCTGGATCAGCAGGGTGTTGGTGCGCTGGTCCACGGCCACCCGGCCGCGCTCCGAGAGCAGGCCGAATCCTTCGGCGCCGCGCAGCAGCCGCGCCAGGTCGTCCGCCTTGGCATAGCGCACCTGGACATACTCCGAGGTCAACGGCGCCAGGGTCTCCATCTGGCTGCGCGCCTCGATTTCCTGGCGCTCGATGTTGGCGAGCTCAGACGCCGGCGCCACCACGATGACGTTACCCTCCTGGCGGCTGGCCAGGCCGTGGCTCTTGAGCACCAGGTCCAGCGCCTGGTCCCAGGGCACGTCCTGGAGGTTGAGGGTCACGCGCCCGGTGACGCTGTCGCTGGCCACCAGGTTGAGGCCGGTGAAGTCGGCGATGATCGCCAGGACCGAGCGCACCTCGATGTCCTGGAAATTCAGGGTGATGCGCTCGCCGGTGTAGGCAAACTGATCGCGGACGCGCTGCTCGCGCTCCGCCTGGGTGATGGGCTGGGCCTCGATGGTCAGTTGGCGACCGCTCTGGGTCGAGAGCATGGCGAATTCGCCGCTGCCCTCGATGTCCAGGGTCACGCCGTCGCGGCCGACCCGGGGCGTGATCCGCCGCAGCGGGGTGCCGAAGTCGCTGACATCGTAGACCTGGTTCAGCGAATCGGGCAGCGCGACGTCGCGCAGATCGGCGGTGATGCGGTTGCGGCCGGCCTCCCGCACCCGGGCATCGACGCCGGCCCGGTCGAAGGTGACGATCAGCCGCCCGGCCCCGCCATCGCCACGGCGGAAGTCGATGTTCTCGACAGTGGGGCCACCGGCACTGACCGGGGCCGGGGCCGGCGCACGGCTCGGCGTCGCCGCCGGCGCGACCTCGGTGGTCCGGCTGGCGACCCCACCCCCGATGGAGAGCCGCAGCCGGTCGCCCTGCTGCGTGGTGTTGTAGGGCAGCGGGCCCGACAGGTCGAAGACCAGCCGGGTCCGGGAGCCGGCCTCCAGGGCGGTGACCTGCTCGACCCCGCCGATGCCGAGGTCGAAGCGACGCTGGTCGAGCCGGCTCGCGGTATCCATCAGGTCGATGGTCAGCCGGGGGGGATCGTCGAGCCGATAGCCCCGCACCTCGGGCACCGGCCCGCTGAACCCCAGGTCCACCTCCAGCTCGCCGCCGCTGCCCTGCCGGAAGTCCAACTCATCCAGGGTGGAGGCCGCCAGGGCCACCGAGGAGACCGCCAGCAGCATCAGTGTCGCGAGCCCGCGCATCATCTGTGTCATCGTTCCCTTCCCCCGCTGCAGTGTCGCCCGCCCCTGCGCGGCGACACCCGTGTTATCGGTTCTGCGTGCGCCGTCAGTCATCCAGCGACAGTCGCGTGCTGCGTTCGATCCAGCCACCGCGCCCCGTGGGCACCACCTCGACCAGCTGCACCGAGCTGTCCGTGATGCTGATGATACGGCCGAAATCGCTGCCCAGGTGGTTGCCGACCCGCAGGCGATGCACCTGGCCGTCCGGTGCGCGCACCAGGGCCGAGGGTTGCCCGCCCACCTGCAGGGTCCCCACCAGGTCGAGCTCGCCGAGGCCGAAGGCCTCCAGCGGCTCACGGGGCCGCGCCAGGTCCGGCGCCAGGTCCGCGGAGCCGCGCGGCGGCTGCTCCGCCTCCGGCAGCCGGGCCACGAAGGGGCTGCGCCGGTCGGCCTCGTCATAGGGCACCGCCTCGTACTCGGGGATCTCGGGCAGCTCCACCCGAGTCACCGGGCCGGGGTCGTTGCGAATCGCTGCGAGATCGCGATCGAGGTCGCCCAGCTCGGGATCGGCACAGCCGGCCAGCAGCACCAGCCCCCCGAGCACGGAGCCAAGCGCCTTGCGTGTTCCGCTCATGGCGCCTCCTCCTCGCTCGGCCGATAGCTGTAGGTCCGGGCCAGCATCGACAGCCGCAGGCGCTGGCCGCTCCCTCCCTCGACGGGCGCCAGGGTGAAGTCGTGCTGGGTGACGATGCGTGGCAGGCCGGCGACAGCCGCCAGGAAGGCCGCCACCCGATGGTAATCGCCCTGGACCTGGATATCGAAGGGCTGTTCGGTGTAATACTCCTGGGCCACCGGGCTGCGCAGGCGGACGAAGTCGATGGCCAACTGGTTGTCGATGGCCGCCTCGCTGATGCTGTCGATCAGTGACGGTATCTCGGCACCGGACGGCAGCATCTCGCGCAGCGTCGCCATCTGCGCCTCGAGGACCGCCATCTGCTCGCGCATCAGCGGCAGGTTGGCCGCCTGGGCGGCCTTGCTGCGGTAGTCGCGCAGCAGTCGCGCCTCCTCGGTCCGCACCCTGTCCAGCTCCTCGGCCTTGGGGGCAGCCAGGTACCAGTGCATGCCAGCGAAGGTCAGCCCCAGGGCCAACAGGCAACAGAGCAACTGCAGCGACCAGGGCCAGCCACCCGCCTCCTTGATGTCCAACTCGCGCCAATCCAGCTCGCGGAGTCGGCGCAGCTCCCCCTTGAGGTTCATGGCACCTCCTGTGCGTTCGCGGCCGAATCGTCGGCCGGCGTGCGCTGATTCATGCTCAGGCTGAAGCGACGACGCTCCCCGCCCCCCTCGGCCTCCACCTCGGAGAGCACCGGCACCGAAAAGGAATCGGCCGCCGCCAGGGCGCGCAGCTGGTCGGAAACCTGCCGATTGTTCTCGGCCAGGCCCGCCAGGCGCAGGCTCTCCTGCTGGCGCACGAACTGGGTGTAGTGCACACCATCGACCAGGCTGGTGGCGAGATCGCCAAACACACGGACGGTCTGGGTACGCCCCATCTGCAGGTCGGTGAAGACCTGGATCTGTTCGAGCATGCGCTCGCGGATCGCCTCCAGCTCGCTGATCTCGCGGATGGCGGTATCGAGCTGCCGGCTCTGGGCCTCGATATGGGCGTTGCGCTGCTGCTGCGACTCGAACTGCTGCTCGTAGTACCAGGTCATCCCGTAGCCCCCACCAAGCCCCAGCACCGCCATCAGCCCCAGCGCCACGAAGAAACGCTTGCTGTGCCGAGCGCGAACCTCTTCCCGCCAGGGCAGTAGATTGATCTCGATGGTCATGAAGGGGACCTCATCGCCAGGCCGCAGGCCGTGAGCATGGCCGGCGCATCACCGGCCAGGGTCTGCACGTCGATGCGGGTGTTGACCTTCATGCGTTGGAGGGGGTTGGCGATCACCACCTCCATGCCGCTCTCCTGACCCAGACGCTCGGCCAGGCCGGGAATCACGCAGGAGCCACCGGCCAGCACCATGCGCCGCACCTCGTGCTTGCGCCCGGCGGTGTAGTAGAGTTGCAGGGAGCGCCCGACCTGTTGCACCAGAGTGTCGAGGAAGGGGTCGAGTACGCTGTGCTGGTAATCCTCGGGCAATCCTCCGCGTTTCTTGGCCAGACCGGCCTCCTCCAGACTCAACCCGTAGCGGTTGCGGATCTCCTCGGTGAGCTGGCGGCCGCCGAAGACGGTATCGCGACTGTAGACGATGCGCCCTTCGCGCAGCACGTGAAAGGCATTCATGGTGGCGCCGATGTCCACCAGAGCCACGCAATCCTCCTCGCCACCGACGGTCGGCAGCTGGTGGCGGAGCTCGGTGAAGGCCCGCTCCATGGCAAAGGTCTCCACGTCCACCGCCGCAGGGATCAGGCCTGCCTGCAGCAGGGCATCGGTCAGCTGGCCGACGTCCTGCTGGCGGCAGGCGACCAGCAGCACATCCTGCTGGTCGCCGTAGCGGGCATTGAGGCCCAGGCGCTGAAAATCGAAGGCGACCTCACTGAACGGAAAGGGGATGTGCTTGTCCGAGTCGAGTTGGATGCGCGCCTCGATCTCGTCGTCGTTGAGCGAGGCGGGCAGGGTAAGGGTCTTGGTGATCGCCGCACTGGCCGGCACCGCCACCGCGGCCCGGCGGGAAGCCGGCCGAGCCTGCTGGACCGCGCGCGCGAGGGCGTCGACCACTTCACCCATGTCACGGATCCGTCGCTCGACCACCGCCCCCTCGCGCAGCGGTCGAACGGCGTAGCTGTCGACCTGATAGTGGGCGCCGGTTCGCTTGAGTTCGATGAGCTTGACGGTGGCCGAGGTGATATCGACACCGATCAGTCCCTTGCCGGATGCTCTGAGTCGCATCTAGGTCATGCCCCTGCTGATCCATGCGGCTTGCCGCTCATGAAGATGTTTCACCCCTCCGGTAGGAGGAATGGGCCACGGGAATCATACCTCCCCCTGTAATCAGAGGTTACATGATATTGCCAAATCAAACACGGCAAACCCTGTCGCCAAACGTCAACGCTGGTGGCGACTCGCCCAGCTTCCTATAATGGCGGCGCAAAGGACAACCTTCCCTGTCGCCGCCTGACTGCCCCTGTTCTCATCACGGATACCGCGATTTCATGAAGTTTCTCAGAACCCTGATCTTTTCGGCCGCGTGGTTGCTGGTATCGCTCACCGCCGCCACGGTCCTGGGCGTGGTGGGCGCCGCTCTCTATTTCGCCCCGGGCCTGCCCGATGTCCGCCAATTGCAGGATTTCGAGTTGCATACCCCGCTGCGCATCTTCACCCGCGACGGCAAGCTGATCGGCGAGTTCGGCGACGAGCGTCGCATGCCCGTGGAGTTCGGCGAAATCCCGCCGGAGATGGTCCAGGCGCTGCTGGCGGCCGAGGACTCGGCCTACTTCGAGCACCGCGGCGTCGACCCCCGCGGACTGGCCCGGGCTGCCCTCGAACTGGTTTCCAGCGGCGGTGACATCCAGTCCGGCGGTTCCACCATCACCATGCAGGTGGCGCGCAACTACCTGTTGACCCTGGACCGCACCTTCACCCGCAAGATCCGTGAGATCCTGCTGGCCCTGCAGATGGAGCAGATCCTCTCCAAGGAGGAGATCCTCGAGCTCTACGTCAACAAGATCTTCCTCGGTCACCGTGCCTACGGCATCGCCGCGGCGTCCGAGACCTACTACAACCGCCCCCTCGACGAGCTGACGCTGGCCGAGAAGGCGATGATCGCCGGCCTGCCCAAGGCGCCCTCCTCCTTCAACCCGCTGGCCAACCCCGAGCGCTCGCTGATCCGCCGCAACTGGATCCTGTTCCGCATGCGCGAGCTGGGCCATATCGACCAGGCCGCCTACGACGAGGCGGTACAGGCGCCGATCACCGCCCGTCGCCACATCACCCGGCCCGAAGTCGATGCCGACTACGTGGCCGAGATGGCCCGCCAGTTCGCCGTCGAGCGTTTCGGCGCCGAGGAGGCCTATACCGGCGGGTATCGCATCCACACCACCCTCGACAGTGAGCTCCAGCCCTATGCCCGTCGCGCCCTGGCCGACGGCCTGATCGCCTACGATACCCGCCACGGCTGGCGCGGCCCCGAGGAGCGCGACATCCCGCCGAGCCTGGTCGAGGCGCAGGACCGCACCGAACGCCAGGGACTCGAGGAGGAGCTCTCCGAGTCCCCCGAGGTGATGCAGACCGCTCGCCGCGCCGCCGAGCGCAGCCAGACCGAGGTCGAGGGCATCGACGGCGACGTCAGCAACTGGCTGCAGGTGCTCGAGCGCACCCCCGGCTTCGGCCCGCTGCAGCCGGCCATCGTGGTGTCGAGCGAAGGCCGCGAGATGCGGGTCATGGCGCGCGGCGGCGAGCTGCACACCATCGGCTGGGACGGGCTGAACTGGGCGCGCCCCTATCTCAGCGCCCGGAGTCGCGGCCCCGAACCGGGGTCCGCCGCCGAGATCGCCGAACCCGGCGACCTGGTGCGCATCCTCGCCCGGGAGGACGGCAGCCATCGCCTCTCCCAGCGTCCCGATGCCGAGGGCTCGCTGGTGGTGATGGAACCCGACACCGGCGCCATCCTCGCCCTCCAGGGCGGCTTCAGCTTCAGCGCCAGCAAGTTCAACCGTGCGGTCCAGGCACAGCGCCAGTCCGGCTCGATCTTCAAGCCCTTCGTCTACCTGGCCGCTCTGGACAGCGGCCTGATGACCGCCGCCAGCGTCGTCAACGACGCCCCGGTGGTGCTGGAAGACGGCAGCAACGAGCTGTGGCGCCCGGTCAACTCGAGCCGGGACTTCCTCGGCCCCACCCGGTTACGGGTGGCCTTGGCCCGCTCGCGCAACCTGGTCACCATCCGCGTATTGCAGCAGGTGGGGATGGAAGCCACCCTCGACTTCCTCAAGGGCTTCGGCTTCGCCGAGGGGCGCCTGCCCAACGGGCTGTCGCTGGCGCTCGGCAGCGCCGACCTGACGCCACTGGAGATGACCAACGCCTATGCGGTGCTGGCCAACGGCGGCTTCCAGGTCTCCCCCTGGTTCATCGAGCGCATCACCCGCGGCGACGACAGCAACGTGCTCGACGAGGCATTGCCGACGGTCGCCTGCCGTGCCTGCCGCGACGACCAGACCGAGGTGGAGATCGACGGCCGCCGCCACCCGGTGGCGCCCCGCGTGGCCGACCCCACCGCCGTGTACATCCTGCGCGACATGTTGCGCGACGTGATCGAGAGCGGCACCGGCCGCGCCGCCCTGGAGCTGGGGCGCGACGATCTGGTCGGCAAGACCGGCACCACCAACGGCTATCGGGACGCCTGGTTCGCCGGCTATAACAGCGACCTGGTGGCCACCGTCTGGGTGGGCAAGGACGACAACGAGACCATCGCCGAATACGGCGGCAACGCCGCCCTGCCGATCTGGATCGACTTCATGCGCGACGCCCTCGACGGACGCCCCGAGGCATTCCCGGAACCCCCCGCCGAGCTCGTGACCGCTCGCGTGGACCCCCAGTCCGGCCGGCTCCTGCACGACGGTGAAACCGGCGGGATCAGGGAGATCTTCCACCCCGACTTCATGCCCGACTACCAGTCACGCCGCGTCGACCGCGAGGTGGAACAGCGCAGCGGATCGCAGGGAACCGGGGCCTATGAGGCCATCTTCTGAGCAAGCTCTTCCGGCGGCAGGGATGCCGCCCGTCCCATCTGCCAACCGCGAGCGCCGCCTTCGGCGGCCCCCGACAACCGGCAACCCGTGGAGATACCCATGCCACGTTCCGCGACAAGCCGCTCCAGGGCGTCCTGGTGGGCATTGTGCGGCCTGCTGGCAGCCGCCGGCAATGTACAGGCCAGCCCCTTCTATGCCCCGCCGCCTCCCGACGAGGATGCCAAGACCTTCAGCGGCGAAGCCGAGCTAGGCTACACCCGGCTCTCCGGCAACACCGATAGCCAGACCCTGATCGGCAAGGGGCGCCTGACCTGGCTCAACGGCAGATGGACCCACACCCTGCGCGGCGAGGCACGCAACGTCGCCCGCGACGGCGACACCAGCGCCGAGCAATACCTGCTCGCCGGGCGTGAGCGCTACGACCTCGACGGCTCTCACTACCTGTTCGGCTTTGCCCGCTGGGAGAAGGACCGTTTCAGCGGCTATGACCAGCAGTTCACCACCATCGCCGGCTATGGCCGCGATGTGTTCGAGACCGAGCGCCAGCTGCTCTCGCTGGAAGCCGGCCCCGGCGTTCGCCACGACCGCATCCGGGAGGAGGAGAACGAGACCCTGGCGGTGGCCTACAGCGCCCTGGCCTACGAGTACGACCTCTCCGATACCTCGGCCCTGACACAGGAGCTCTCGGTGGAGGCCACCGACGACAACACCACCTCCCGCTCGCTGTCGTCGCTCACGGCCCGTCTCAACTCGCGCCTGGCGTTGAAGCTCTCCCACGAGATCAAGCACAACTCACAGCCACCCGAGGTCGCCATGGCCCGCACCGACCACACCACCAGCGCCTCGCTGCTCTACAGCTGGTAGCCCGCTCCCGTAGCTGCCGGCATCCCCGGTGGCCAGACACGACGACGCCGGCCCGATGATGGGCCGGCGTCGATCTGGGGCGAAGCCGCGAGCAGCGATCGATCAGTCGCCGTAGACGTCATCCACGGTGGCCAGCGGGTAGTGGGAGGGATAGGGCTTGCGCGCCACGCCGGAGTCCACCGCCGCCTGGGCCACCGCCGACGAGATGCGCTCGAGCAGCCGCACGTCCACGGGCGTGGGGATGATGTAGTCGGGGCCGAAGCTCATGCTCTCCTTCTCGTACGCCTCGAGCACCGCCTGGGGCACCGGCTCACGGGCCAGGTCCTTGAGCGCATGCACCGCGGCCACCTTCATCTCCTCGTTGATACGGGTCGCCCGCACGTCCAGGGCACCACGGAAGATGAAGGGGAAGCCCAACACATTGTTGACCTGATTGGGATAGTCGGAGCGACCAGTGGCCATGATCACGTCGGGACGCGTCTCGCGGGCCAGTTCGGGATCGATCTCGGGATCCGGGTTGGTGCAGGCGAAGACCACCGGAGTCGGGGCCATCTTGCGGATATGTTCAGCGGTCATCAGCCCCGGGCCGGACAGACCGACGAAGACATCGGCACCGTCGATGGCATCATCCAGGGTGCGCTTGTCGGTGTCGACGGCAAACATCGCCTTGTACTGGTTGAGGTCCTCACGACCGGTATGGATCACGCCCTTGCGGTCGAGCATCACGATGTTCTCGGGGTGAGCCCCGCAGGAGACCAGCAGCTTCATGCAGGCGATCGCCGCCGCACCGGCACCCAGGCAGACGATGCGTGCCTCGTCCAGCGACTTGCCGGCGATGTCCAGGGCATTGAGCATGCCGGCCGCGGTGACGATGGCGGTCCCGTGCTGGTCGTCGTGAAAAACCGGAATGTTGCACTGCTCGATCAGCGCCTGCTCGATCTCGAAGCACTCCGGCGCCTTGATGTCCTCGAGATTGATGCCGCCCCAGGTATCAGCGATACGCGCCACGGTGTCGATGAACGCCTGGGGGCTCTCGGCGTTGACCTCGACGTCCACCGAGTTGATGCCGGCAAAACGCTTGAACAGCACCCCCTTGCCCTCCATCACCGGCTTGCTCGCCAGCGGACCCAGGTTGCCCAGGCCGAGGATGGCGCTGCCGTCGGAAATCACCGCCACCAGGTTCCCCTTGCCGGTGTAGAGGTAGGCATTCTCCGGATCGCGAGCGATCTCGCGGACAGGCTCGGCGACGCCCGGGCTGTAGGCCAGGGACAGATCCCGGGCCGTGGCGGTGGGCTTGGTCAGCTCTACCGACAGCTTTCCGGGAATGGGTTTCGCGTGGTAATCCAGCGCCGCCTTTCTTGCGTCTGTCATGCTCTCGATCCGGTCAGGTAACGTAAGGGGCCGCCAGAATATAGAAAAATCTTCCACACCTCAACCGAGGGGATTTTCCCACCTTTTGGTCGCTCGTTTGACACCGTTCGCCGTCATTTGTTGAAACTTATATCTGATGCGGCCAGCCATAAAGCATCGCTTATCGATACGTGCGAGGCGCCGACATGCGCGGACACAAAAAGACCCGCCACCGGGGCGGGTCTCTTCGACGGTCGCCCTCGGGGGCCGACGACGTCACGGGGCGGCGATCAGCCCCGCTTGATGGCGGCACCGAAACGCTTGTTGAAGCGCTCGACACGCCCGCCGGTGGTCGCCTGCTTCTGCTTGCCAGTATAGAAGGGGTGGCACTGCGAGCAGACATCCAGTGACAGGTCGTGACCCACGGTGGAGCCGACCTCGAAGGTGGCGCCGCAGGAACAGGTCGCGGTGACCGTCTTGTAATCCGGGTGGATACCTTGTTTCATCTTGAGCCTCATGAAGCTGTATGCCGCCACCTGATCCGCTGCCAGGCACCGCATACGGGTTTCTGTCGACGTACGAACCGGTTTTGCCGCCACGCACACCCGTGCATGGCGGCCGGGCATTCTAGCAGAGCCAAGGCCGGAGGCCAATTGTCCAATTCTCCTCACCCGGACACGCCCCGCGTGCTGGGCATCGCCATTCCCTCGCCACTCCGCCGCCTGTTCGACTATCGTCCCTGCCGCGAGGCCCCGGCCGGCGGCTGGCAGCCGGGGCTGCGCGTGCGGGTTCCCTTCGGGCGCCGCCAAGTGGTGGGCGTGGTGGTCGAGTGTCGCGACGAGAGCGAACTGGCTCCGTCCCGACTGAAGCCTGTCGAGGCCTGCCTCGACCCGGTTCCCCTGCCCGCCGACTGGCTGTGGCTGTGCCGTTTCACCGCCCGCTACTACCAGCATGCCCTGGGCGATACCCTGCACCAGGCCCTGCCGGTGCTGCTTCGCCAGGGCCGCCCCCTGGAGGCCCGGACCCGCGAACGCTGGCAGCTCACCCCCGCCGGCCTGGTACCCGCTCCGCCGGGGCTCGCCCGCGCACCACGCCAGGCCGAGCTGCTGGCGATGCTGCGCCAGCACCCCCACGGCCTCGGCGCCCAGGCGATTCTCGCCCAGTCGTTCACCCGCGAGCAGCTCCGCGCCCTGGCCGACAAGGGCCTGGTCAGCCGGCACGAGGAGCCACTCACCGCGGGCTGGAAGGCCGGAGGAGACCACCTGCTCGCCGAGCCGTCCCTGCCGCTCAACGGCGAGCAGGCCGCGGCACTCGCCGTGCTCCACGAGCGCCTCGACGCCTATCACCCCTGCCTGCTCGAGGGGGTCACCGGCAGCGGCAAGACCGAGGTCTACCTGCAGCTGATCGAGGCGGTGGTGGGCCGCGGCCGTCAGGCCCTGGTGCTGGTCCCCGAGATCGGCCTCACCCCCCAGACCCTGGCTCGATTTCGTCAGCGCTTCCGGGTACCGGTGGTGGCGCTGCACTCGGGACTCTCCGACAACGAGCGCCTCGACGCCTGGGAGGCCGCCGCCAGCGGCCGCGCCCCCATCGTCATCGGCACCCGGTCGGCGGTGTTCACGCCGCTGGCCCGGCCCGGGGCGATCATCGTCGATGAGGAGCACGACGGCTCCTTCAAGCAGCAGGACGGCCTGCGCTACCACGCTCGCGATCTCGCCGTGGCCCGGGCCCATCACCACGGCATCCCCGTGGTGCTGGGCAGTGCCACCCCGTCGCTGGAGAGCCTGGCGCGGGCTCGCGGCGGCGACTGGCGGCACCTGACGCTGACCCGCCGCGCCAGCCGCCACGCCCCGGCCCGCCTCGAGTTGATCGACCTGCGCGGCCGCCCCCGGCAGGGCGGGCTGATCCCCCCGGCGATCGACGCCATCCGCGAGACGCTCGCCGCCGGCCACCAGGTGCTGGTATTCATCAACCGCCGCGGCTTCGCGCCGACGCTCGCCTGCCACGCCTGCGGCTGGCTCGCCGAATGCGACCACTGCGACGCCCGCATGACCCTGCACCGCCAGCCGGCGTTGCTCGCCTGCCACCACTGCGACCGCCGCCGCGCCCTGCCCGACGCCTGCCCGAGCTGTGGCAGTGTCGACCTGCGCCCCCTGGGCAGCGGCACCGAGCGCACCGAGGAGACCCTGGCGGCGCTGTTCCCGGAGGTGCCGGTGCACCGCATCGACCGCGACAGCACCCGACGCCGCGACGCCTTCGAGCGCGTGCTCGCCGGGGTGCGCCGCGGCGGCCCCTGCCTGCTGGTCGGCACCCAGATGCTGGCCAAGGGCCACCACCTGCCCCACGTGACCCTGGTGGTGGTGGTCAACGCCGACGCCGGCCTCTACGCCAGCGACTTCCGCGCCCTGGAGCAGAGCGCCCAGCTACTGGTCCAGGTGGCCGGGCGCGCCGGACGCGCCGCCCACCCCGGCCGGGTGCTGGTGCAGACCCTCCACCACGACGACCCGCACCTGAAGCTGCTGGCCGAACGGGGCTACGCCGCCCTGGCCGACCAGTTGCTGGCGGAGCGCCGGGCCGCCGGCCTGCCGCCCTTCCGCTTCCTGGCCCTGCTGCGCCTGGAGAGCCCCGGGGAAGCGGCGGTGAACGCCCTCGGTGCCCAGGCCGCCGAGGCCCTGCGCGGCCGGATCCACGAACGCGGCCTCGAGGTGGACTGCCTCGGCCCGGTGCCGGCGCCCATGGAGCGCCGCCAGAACCGCTACCACCTGCAGCTGATGCTCGCCGGCTCGCGTCGCAGCGCCCTGCACGAGGCCGGTGCCTGGCTGATCGCCTGGCTCGAGGCCTCGCCCGAGGCTCGCCGGGTACGCTGGTCGCTGGATATCGATCCGCAGACGCTGGCCTAGCCACGAGCCACGAGCCACGAGCCACGAGCCACGAGCCACGAGCCACGAGCCACGAGCCACGAGCCACGAGCCACGAGCCACGAGCCACGAGCCACGAGCCACGAGCGATCAGTCTACACTCGAAGCCCGAAGCCGGGCTGGGGTTTAAAGCCACGCCACAATTGCCGATAATGGCCACCCATGCCCGCCCACGGGCACCGTATTTCCACGCCCGAGCCCACCGCGAGCGCCTCGTCATCGCCCTTTACCTCGCACCGGCCGGCGCCACAGGACATCCGACGCTTCATGAAAGACACCATCATCACCCTGCTCGAGGGCGCCCTCGATACTCTCAAGCAGCGGGGCGTGCTGCCCGCCGAGCTCTCGCCGACCATCAAGGTCGATCCCACCCGCGACAAGGCCCACGGCGACTACGCCACCAACCTGGCGCTGATGCTGGCCAAGCCCGCCGGCAAGAAGCCCCGTGAGCTCGCCGAGGCGCTGGTCGGCGCCTTGCCCGAGAGCGACGCCGTGAGCAAGGTGGAGATCGCCGGCCCGGGCTTCGTCAACTTCTTCGCCACCACCGATGCTGCCGCCCAGGTGGTTCGCCAGGTGCTCGAGGCGGGGGACGCCTTCGGGCGCAGCCTCTCCGGCCAGGGCCGCAAGGTGCAGGTGGAGTTCGTCTCCGCCAACCCCACCGGCCCGCTGCACGTCGGCCACGGCCGCGGCGCGGCCATCGGCGACTGCATCTGCCGGCTGCTCGAGGCCACCGGCCATGACGTGACCCGCGAGTTCTATTACAACGATGCCGGTGCCCAGATCAGCAACCTGGCACTCTCGGTGCAGGCCAGGGTCAAGGGCATCGACCCCGACGACGACGGCTGGCCCGCCGACGGTTACCGCGGCGGCTACATCATCGACGTGGCCAACGCCTACCTGGCCGGCGAGACGGTCCACGCCGACGACCGCCACGTTACCGCCAAGGGCGACCCCGATGACCTCGACGCCATCCGTGACTTCGCCGTGGCCTACCTGCGCCGCGAGCAGGATCTCGACCTGCGCGCCTTCGGCGTCGAGTTCGACGTCTACTTCCTCGAGTCCTCGCTCTACCAGGACGGCAAGGTCGAGGAGGCCGTCGAGCGGCTGATCGCCGGCGGCCACACCTATGAGCAGGACGGCGCCCTGTGGCTGCGTACCACCGATTTCGGCGACGACAAGGACCGGGTGATGCGCAAGACGGACGGCAGCTACACCTACTTCCTGCCCGACGTCGCCTACCACCTCGACAAGTGGCAGCGCGGTTTCACCACCGTGATCAACGAGCAGGGCGCCGACCACCACTCCACCGTGACCCGGGTGCGCGCCGGCCTGCAGGCCCTGGAGGCCGGCATCCCCCGGGGCTGGCCCGACTACGTGCTGCACCAGATGGTGATGGTCACCCGCTCGGGAGTCGAGGTGAAGCTCTCCAAGCGCGCCGGCAGCTATGTCACGGTGCGCGACCTGATCGACGAGGTCGGCCGCGACGCGACCCGCTTCTTCCTGGCCGCCCGCCGGGCCGACTCCCAGCTCACCTTCGACATCGACCTGGCCCGCTCCCAGTCCAACGACAACCCGGTCTACTATGTCCAGTACGCCCACGCCCGGGTCTGCAGCATGCTGCGCCGCGCCGAGGCCGCCGACATGGCCTTCGACATCGACCTGGCCCTGGACAGCCTCACGCTGCTCGCCGAGGATCAGGAAAAGGCCCTGCTGAACCGTCTTTCCCGCTACCCTGAGGTGGTCGAGCACGCCACCGCGTCTCGCGAGCCTCAGCAGATCGCCCAGTACCTGCTCGACCTCGCCGCCGAGTTCCACACCTGCTACAACGCCGTGAAGGTGATGGTCGAGGACGACGCCCTGCGCAACGCCCGCCTGGCGCTGGGCCTGGCGACCCGCCAGGTGCTGCGCAACGGCCTCGACCTGATGGGTGTCGGTGCTCCCGAGGAGATGTAAGCCATGGCCCGTCGTCCCGCCACCAAGAAGCGCGGTGCCACTACCAGCAAGCGCCGCGCCGCCCCGCGGACCAGCCGCGGCGTGCCGGGCTGGCTGTGGGGCCTCGCCGGCCTCGTGGCCGGCTTCCTGCTCTCCCAGCACCAGCACGGTGCCGCGCCGTGGCAGGAGGGGAGCGACTCCCCGCTGGCCACGGTGATGCCCCGCACGCCCTCGTCCGGCGACGAGGCCGCGCAACGCCCCCCGGCCAGCCCCGCGCCGGAGGAGCCGCGCATGCCGACCTTCGAGTTCTACACCCTGCTGCCCGAGTCCGAGGTGGTCGCGCCGCGCAGCGAAGTGCCCGCCTCCACCGCCCGGCCACCGGCGCCGCCCCCCGAAGTGGCCGAGACCGAGGCCGAGGCCGAGGCGGCGGTCGCGCTCGATGACGATCCCATCGCCCGGGTGATCGCCGCCAACCTGCGACCTCAGGACACCGCGCCCGAGGCGCCGGCGCTACGCCCGGCCAACGGCAACCGCTACATGCTCCAGGCCGCCTCCTTCCGCGAGTCCGGCGATGCCCAGCAGCTGCAGCAGCGCCTGCGCAACCTCAGCCTGGTGGCCCAGGTCAGCCAGGTACAGGCCTCGGGTGGCGAGACCTGGCACCGGGTGCAGGTCGGCCCCTTCGATGACAGCCGCGAGCTCAATCGCGCCCAGGACCTGATGATCACCCAGGGGATAGAGCCGCTCCTCATCAGGCTGCAGAATTAGCCGGCCGGCCCGACGTCGTCGCCCGGCGGTTGAATTCCGGACGCTCTGCCCGCACTTCCCCTGAGAGCTCAGTCACGGCGCCCGGGCCACCCCCGCAGCGCCGAAAGTCATCGGGAGCCACCCGCTCCCCCAAGGAGTCCCCTCCATGACCACGATCGTTTCCGTGCGCCGCGGTGACCAGGTCGCACTGGCCGGCGACGGCCAGGTATCGCTGGGCAACACCGTGATGAAGGGCAATGCCAGCAAGGTACGACGCCTCTACCGCGGCGAGGTGCTGGCGGGCTTCGCCGGCGGTACCGCCGACGCCTTCACCCTCTTCGAGCGCTTCGAGGCGCAACTCGAGAAGCACCAGGGCAATCTGGTCAAGGCCGCCGTGGAGCTGGCCAAGGACTGGCGCACCGACCGCGCCCTGCGCCGCCTGGAGGCGCTGCTGGCCGTCGCCAACAAGGATGCCTCACTGATCATCACCGGCAACGGCGACGTGGTGGAACCCGAGCGTGGCATCATCGCCATCGGCTCCGGCGGCAACTTCGCCCTGGCCGCGGCCCGCGCCCTGCTCGAGAACACCGACCTCACGGCCCGCGAGATCACCGAGAAGTCACTGGAGATCGCCGGCGACATCTGTGTGTTCACCAACCACCACGTCACCCTCGAAGAGCTTTCTTCCACGGAACGCTAAGGCCGCCCCCATGACCCAGATGACCCCCCGCGAGATCGTCCACGCCCTGGACCAGTACATCATCGGCCAGCAGGACGCCAAGCGCGCCGTGGCCATCGCCCTGCGCAACCGCTGGCGCCGCATGCAGCTCGAGGGCGACCTGCGCCAGGAAGTGACGCCCAAGAACATCCTGATGATCGGCCCCACCGGGGTGGGCAAGACCGAGATCGCCCGACGCCTGGCCAAGCTCGCCCGGGCTCCCTTCATCAAGATCGAGGCCACCAAGTTCACCGAGGTGGGCTACGTGGGCCGCGACGTGGAATCGATCATCCGCGACCTGACCGAGGCCGCCATCAAGCTGGTGCGCGAACAGGCCAAGGAGGAGGTCGGCCACCGTGCCGAGGACGCCGCCGAGGATCGTATCCTCGACGCCCTGCTGCCCCCGCCCCGTGGCCAGGAGGACGCGCCTCGCCAGGACAGCTCGACCCGCCAGCTCTTCCGCAAGAAGCTGCGCGAAGGGCAGCTCGACGACAAGGAGATCGATATCGAGATCACCCCCCAGGGCCCGGGTATCGACATCATGACCCCGCCGGGCATGGAGGAGATGACCAGTCAGCTGCAGAGCCTGTTCGCCGGCATGGGCAAGCAGAAGACCGAGACCCGCCGCGTGGCGGTGAAGGACGCCTTCGCGCTGCTGCGCGACGAGGAGGCCGCCAAGCTGGTCAACGAGGAGGAGATCAAGCACCGCGCCATCGACGCGGTGGAGCAGAACGGCATCGTCTTCCTCGACGAGATCGACAAGGTGGCCAAGGGCAGCGGCCAGTCCAGCGGCGGCGAGGTCTCCCGCGAGGGCGTGCAGCGCGACCTGCTGCCGCTGATCGAGGGCTCCACGGTCTCGACCAAGTACGGCATGGTCAAGACCGACCATATCCTGTTCATTGCCTCCGGCGCCTTCCACCTGTCGCGGCCCTCGGACCTGATTCCCGAGCTGCAGGGCCGGTTGCCGATCCGCGTCGAGCTCGATGCGCTGACCCCCGACGACTTCAAGCGCATCCTCACCGAACCCTCGGCCTCGCTGACCAAGCAGTACCAGGCCCTGCTGGCCACCGAGGGGCTCGACATCTCGTTCACCGCGGACGGTATCGAGCGCATCGCCGAGATCGCCTGGAAGGTCAACGAGGGCACCGAGAACATCGGCGCCCGCCGCCTGCACACGGTGATGGAGCGCCTGCTCGAGGAGGCCTCGTTCAAGGGCGCCGACATCGGCAGCCCGCTCGCGATCGACGCCGCCTACGTCGACTCCCAGCTCGCCGAGCTGGCGATGGACGAGGATCTGTCGCGGTATATTCTCTAATCCCAGCTATAAGCCTTAAGCTATAAGCTGTAAGCCCTAGGGCGCGGACTGCGCGGCGCCGGGGACAGGTCGAAGCGGAGGTCCGATGCCCTGGATGGCATCGGTAGCGCCCAGGGAGGGTTCACAGCGCCTCCGCGAAGGTCTGTCGCCGGGATAGCCGCGCCTCCACCACGCCATAAGCGGAGGCATACCATGACCGCCCCGATTCCCACCAAGGTGCATTACCACAAGAAGGACCGCGAGCTCGAGCTCACCTACGAAGGAGGCGAGAGCTACCGGCTGTCGGTGGAGTACCTGCGGGTCTTCTCGCCCTCGGCCGAGGTGCGCGGCCACGGCGGCGATACCGCCACCCTCCAGGTCGGCAAGAAGCACGTCGGCCTGAAGAACATCACCCAGGCCGGCCGCTATGCGCTCAAGCTGCACTTCGACGACGGCCACGACAGCGGCCTCTACAGCTGGGACTACCTGCACGCGCTGATCCGCGACCGGGAGGCCAACTGGGCCGACTATCTCCGCCGCCTGGAGGAGGCCGGCGCCTCGCGCGAGCCCTTGGGCATCGAGATCAAGCAGTTGTAGGCGGTCGGCGTCAAGACAAGGGCAACCGGGGGAGGCTACAATGGCATCCATTGTCGAGGCCACCGCCTCCCCTCACCGCAGCGATTCGGGAGCCCTACTGCATGAGCCCTCTCTCCAGCCCCGGGGACAAGCGCACCACCCACTTCGGCTACCAGGAGGTACGGGTCGAGGAGAAGGCGTCCCGCGTGGCCGACGTCTTCCACTCGGTGGCGGCCCGCTACGACGTGATGAACGACCTCATGTCGCTGGGCATCCACCGCCTGTGGAAACGCCTGACCATCGAACGCGCGGGCGTCAGGCCGGGGCACAGCGTGCTCGACATCGCCGGCGGCACCGGCGACCTGACGCTGAAATTCTCGCACCTGGTGGGTCCGCGCGGCCGTGTGGTGCTGGCCGACATCAACGAATCGATGCTGCGGGTGGGCCGCGACAAGCTGCTCGACAACGGGGTCGGCGGCAACGTCGAGTACGTCCAGGCCAACGCCGAGTGCCTGCCCTTCCCCGACAACAGCTGCGACTGCATCACCATCGCCTTCGGCCTGCGCAACGTCACCGACAAGGATGCCGCCCTGCGCTCCATGACCCGGGTGCTCAAGCCCGGGGGGCGACTGCTGGTGCTGGAGTTCTCCAAGCCGGTCAGCCCGGTGCTTTCCAGGGCCTACGACGAGTACTCCTTCCGCCTGCTGCCGAGGATGGGCGAGCTGGTGGCCGGCGACGGCGACAGCTACCGCTACCTGGCCGAGTCGATCCGCATGCACCCCGACCAGGAGACCCTCAAGGGGATGATGGAAGCCGCGGGACTGGAGCGCGTCGAGTACACCAACCTCACCGGCGGCATCGTCGCCCTGCACCGCGGCATCAAGCTGTGAGGCCGTGATGTCGCTGACCCCGACCCTCCTGCTGGCCGGCCTGGAACGCACGATCAATGCCCTGCTGGCCCGTGATCCGGCAGCGCCGGCGCGGCTGGCGCACCTCGCCGGCCATCGCCTCCTGCTGCGGCTCGAGCGCCCCGCCCTGGCGCTGGCCGTGCATTTCCACCCCCACGGCCTCGACCTGCTGCGTCCGGACGACACCACGGAGGAGACCTTCGACGCCATCGTCGAGCTCGACGCCGAGACCGCCGGCGAGCTGCTCGGCGGCGCGTCCATCGAGCGGTTGATGTTCCAGGGCAAGCTCGCCGTGCGCGGGCGCATCCACCTGCTCGAGGCGACCCGCGACCTGCTGCTCGACCTCGACCTGGACTGGGAGGGCGAGCTCGCCCGCTGGCTCGGCGACGTCCCCGCCCACAGCCTCGCCGAAGGGCTGCGCGGCGTCGCCCGCTGGGGACTGCGCACCCGTGACGAGCTCTGTGCCGACGTCTCCGAGTATGTCTTCGAGGAGGCGCGCCTGCTGCCCGGGCGTCACCAGCTCGCCGTGCTGCGCGATCACCTCACCGAGCTGGAGGTCGCCACCGACCGCCTCGAGGCACGCCTCGCCCGGCTGCATCGCCGCCTGGTCGCCGAGGAGGCCCGCCCATGATGGCCCTGCGGCTGCTGCGTATCTTCTGGGTGATCACCCGCTTCCGGTTGGACACCCTGCTGCCGCTGGACCGACTGCCCTGGTCGCTGCGCACCCTGTTCACGCTCTCGCCGCTGCGCCTGGTGCCGATCGGTCCGCGCTCGCGCGGCGCGCGCCTGCGCCTGGCGCTGGAGGCGCTGGGCCCGATCTTCGTCAAGTTCGGCCAGGTGCTCTCGACCCGACGCGACCTGCTGCCCGAGGACATCGCCGACGAGCTGCGCCGCCTGCAGGACCAGGTCCCCCCCTTCCCCGGCGCCCAGGCGCGGGCCCGGGTCGAAGAGGAGCTCGGGATGTCCACCGACGAGGCCTTCGCGCACTTCGAGCCCGAGGCGCTCGCCTCGGCCTCCATCGCCCAGGTCCATGCCGCGCGGCTGCACGGTGGCGAAGAGGTGGTGGTCAAGATCATCCGCCCCGACATCGAGCGGGTGATGCGCCAGGACATGGCGTTGATGTACCGCGTCGCGAGCATCCTCAAGCATATCCCGGAGGCGCGCCGGCTGCGCCCGGTCGAGGTGGTGCGCGACTACGAGGCGACCCTGTTCGACGAGCTCGACCTGACCAAGGAGGCCGCCAACACCTCCCAGCTCAAGCGCAACTTCAAGGACTCGCCGCTGCTGTTCGTGCCGGCGACCCACTGGGAGCTGACCCGTCGCCGGGTCATGGTGCAGGAGCGCATCCATGGGGTGCCGGTGGCCGACACCGCGGCCCTGGTCGCCCAGGGTACCGACCTCAAGAAGCTCGCCGAACGCGGCGTGGAGATCTTCTTCACCCAGGTGTTCCGCGACAACTTCTTCCACGCCGACATGCACCCGGGCAATATCTTCGTCTCCTTCGAGCGCCCCCACGACCCGCAGTACATCGCCATCGACTGCGGCATCGTCGGCAGCCTCACCCGCGAGGACCAGGACTACCTGGCGCGCAATCTGCTGGCCTTCTTCCACCAGGACTACTACGAGGTGGCCGCGCTGCACATCGAGTCGGGCTGGGTCGGCGAGAACACCCGGGCCAACGAGTTCGCGGCGGCGATCCGCACCGTCTGCGAGCCGATCCTCGAGAAGCCGCTCAAGGATATCTCCTTCGGCCAGGTGCTGCTGGGGCTGTTCCAGACCGCGCGGCGCTTCAACATGGAGGTCCAGCCACAGTTGGTGCTGCTGCAGAAGACACTGCTCAACATCGAGGGGCTGGGTCGGCAGCTCTATCCCGACCTGGACCTGTGGCGCACCGCCAAGCCCTATCTCGAGGAGTGGATGAAGGAGCGAGCCGGCGTCAGCGGCTTCTGGGACTCGCTCAAGCGCCAGGCGCCGGAGCTGACGCGCCAGCTGCCGGAACTGCCGGTGCTGGCCCACCAGGCGCTGAGCCGCGTCGAGCACGAACATCGGCAGCGTCATCGACAGACCGAGGCGATGAGCGGCATCCGCAGCCTGCTGCAGCGCCAGGGCAACAGCCGTCGCCGCCTGCGACTGGGGCTGCTGCTGCTGGCCCTGGCGCTGGCCTGGCAGCCACTGACCCAGTGGGCCACGGGGCAACCCTGGCCGGTGGTGGCCGCCGCCGTCATCGGCGTGCTGCTGCTGGCCTGGCACTGACCCTTGGCCGAAATGCGGGGTCACACCCATTAGACACACGTCAAGGGAACCGTCATCGATGAGCGATATTCTCGACCGCCTGCAGGTTGTCCTGGATCAACGACGCCAGGCCGACCCGCAGGACTCCTACGTCGCCGCCTTGCATCACAAGGGCCTGAACAAGATACTCGAGAAGGTGGGCGAGGAAGCCACCGAGACCCTGCTGGCGGCCAAGGATGCCGAGCATGGCGGCGACGCCGAGCGGCAAGCGCTGATCGCCGAAACGGCCGATCTGTGGTTTCATAGCCTGGTGATGCTGGCGCACCTGGATCTCGATCACCGGTCCGTGCTCGACGAACTGGCTCGCCGCTTCGGTGTCTCCGGACACGACGAGAAAGCCGCAAGGCAACAATAGAACGAACTGGCCATTCCGGGGTCTTCCCGTAGCCCCCAACCAGAGGAAACCCATATGTTAGGTGGTATCAGTATCTGGCAGCTGCTGATCGTACTCGGCATCATCATCCTGATCTTCGGCACCAAGAAGCTGCGCAATGTCGGCGGCGACCTGGGTGGCGCCGTGAAGGGCTTCAAGAAGGCCATGCACGAGGACGACAAGGAGCAGGAGAAGGACGAGGGTGAAGAGAAGCCCCAGGCCAAGGTCAGCCAGGACGACGGCGGGGAGACCTATGACGTCAAGGCCGAGCGGAAGGTCGAGGACCAGGAAGAGCGCAAGTAAACCGCCATGTTCGATATGGGCTTTCTCGAACTGCTGATCATCGGCGTGGTAGGCCTGCTGGTGCTGGGGCCGGAGCGTCTGCCCAAGGCCGCGCGTACCCTGGGCCTGTGGATCGGCAAGATCAAGCGGACCGTCTCCGGCATGCAGCGCGAGATCAGCGCCCAGCTCGAGGCCGAAGAGCTGCGTCAGAAGCTCAACGAGCAGCAGAAGAAGCTCGACGAGAGCGTCAAACAGGTCAAGCGCGACGTGGAGAGTCTCGCCGAGCCGGAATCCGGCCAGGCGGACGACAAGCAGCAGGGCCCGGCCTCCGGCCGCGAGGCCGCCGAAGAACCGGCGACGCCGAGCGAGCCGCCGGAGAAACGCCTGGACGACGCCCTGGCCCGCGCGCGCCTCGACACGCCTTCCGATGAACCTGCCGACGCCGTCGACAAGGACCCCACCTCCCGATGAGCAAGACCGGTGACTCCCAGGAGCAGAACCAGGCCCCACTGATCGAGCACTTGATCGAGCTGCGTTCGCGGCTGCTGCGCTCGGTGGTCGCGATCCTGGTGATCTTCCTCGGGTTCTATCCCTTCGCCAACGAGATCTACACCTTCGTGGCCCAGCCGCTGATGGCGCTGCTGCCGGAAGGCTCGCAGATGATCGCCACCGAGGTGGCCTCGCCCTTCCTGGCGCCCTTCAAGCTGACGCTGGTGCTGGCGGTGTTCGTTGCCATCCCCTACGTGCTGCATCAGGCCTGGGCCTTCGTCGCTCCCGGCCTCTACGACAACGAGAAGGCCCTGGCGCTGCCCATCCTGGCCTCCAGCGTGATGCTCTTCTACGCCGGTGCCGCCTTCGCCTACTACGTGGTCTTCCCGCTGCTGTTCCAGTTCTTCACCCAGACCGGGCCGGAGAACGTGGCGGTGATGACCGACATCAACCAGTACCTCAACTTCGTGCTGAAACTGTTCTTCGCCTTCGGCGTGGCCTTCGAGATCCCCATCGCCACCTTCCTGCTGATCGCCTCCGGTGCCACCACGGTGGAGAGCCTGGCGAAGAAACGCCCCTACATCATCCTCGGCTGCTTCGTGGTGGGTATGCTGCTGACCCCCCCGGACGTGATCTCCCAGAGCCTGCTGGCGGTCCCCATGTACCTGCTCTACGAGGTGGGTCTGCTGTTCGGCCGCCTGGCACGGCGCAAGAAGCGCGAGGCGGAAGGCGACGAGCCGTAAGCTGGAAGGCAGCCAGTCGCCACCAATCCCTGTGTCAAGATCTTTCTTCTAGCTTCCAGCCGCGAAGCGGCGCTCTTCCAGCTTCAGGCTTGCAAATCCATCAGCTCGTCCACGCGGTCGACCAGCTTGAAGATGCCGGTAGCCGCCTCGCTGATGCGGGTCGCCAGCATGTAGGCCGGGGTGGTGACCACCCGGTTCTCGAAGTCGACCACGATGTCCTCGACGCCGCAGCTGCGGTGCAGCCCGCCCATGGCGCTGATCGCCCCGGCCACACTCGGGTCGTGCCCGATGGTCACGGCGATGCCGGGCCCCAGCAGGCGCGGCACCATCACCGGACTGATGCACATCAGGCCGATCGGCTTGCGCGCCTCGCGAAAGCCGGCGAGGACCTCGGCCAGCTCGCCGAGCACCTCCATCTCGTCGCCAGCCTCGGCGAAGGTCGAGAGGGTCTTGGCGGCGCCGAAGCCACCCGGCAGGATCACCGCGTCGAACCCAGCGGCGTCGAGCTCGCCCAGTGGGGTGATCTCGCCTCGGGCCAGGCGTGCCGACTCCACCAGCACGTTGCGCGACTCGCCCTCGACCACGTCGCCGCTGCGGTGGTCGATGACGTGATGCTGCGCAATGTCGGGAGCGAAACAGCGATAGCCGATGCCCAGCTGATCGAGGCGCAGCAGGGTCAGGGTGGTCTCGTAGATCTCCGAGCCATCGAACACGCCGCAGCCCGAGAGGATGACCGCCACCTGTTTGCTCATGCCTATCTCCTTGAAGGTCTTCGCCTGCCGACGGGCAGGCGCGATAATCCGAACCCAACACTTTAGAGAGTCGCCCGGGGTGCGACAAGGCGCGACTTTCGACGCAGTGCCGCACTGATATACTCCAAGGCAATACGTTGCCTGTCATCGAACCGCCATCGACGACCCCCACACTGACTCCGTGGCGGTCCCGACCCCACCGCTGGAGAGACGCCTTGAGTTTCATGACCACACGCCAGTTCCCCGCCACCCGCCTGCGTCGCATGCGTCGCGACGACTTCTCGCGCCGCCTGATGCGTGAATCGCTGCTGACTCCCGCCGACCTGATCTGGCCGGTATTCGTGCTGGAGGGCGAGGGCCAGCGGGAAGCCGTGCCCTCCATGCCCGGTGTCGAGCGCCTGTCGCTGGACCTGCTCATCGAAGAGGCTCGTGAAGCCCGGGCGCTGGGCATTCCCGCCCTGGCGCTGTTCCCGGTGGTCGATGCCCCGCTGAAGAGCGAGATGGCCGAGGAGGCCTACAGCTCCGCCGGCCTGGTCCAGCGCAGCGTGCGCGCCCTCAAGGACGCCATCCCCGAGCTCGGTATCATGACCGACGTGGCCCTGGACCCCTACACCAGCCATGGCCAGGACGGCATCCTCGACGAGCACGGTTACGTGCACAACGACCGCACCGTCGAGACCCTGCTCAAGCAGGCGCTCTCCCACGCCGAGGCCGGCGCCGACGTGGTGGCCCCCTCGGACATGATGGACGGGCGCATCGGTGCCATCCGCCAGGTGCTCGAGCAGGAGCACCTGGTCAATACCCGCATCATGGCCTACAGCGCCAAGTACGCCTCGCGTTACTACGGCCCCTTCCGTGACGCCGTGGGCTCCGCCGCCAACCTGGGCCGTGCCGACAAGACCACCTACCAGATGGACCCGGCCAACGGCGACGAGGCGCTCCACGAGGTGGCCCTCGACCTCGCCGAGGGGGCCGACATGGTGATGATCAAGCCCGGCATGCCCTATCTCGATGTGGTACGCCGGGTCAAGGAGGAGCTGAAGGTCCCGACCTTCGCCTACCAGGTCAGCGGCGAGTACGCCATGCACATGGCCGCCTTCGACCATGGCTGGCTCGACGCCGACGAGGTCATCCTCGAGTCGCTGCTCTGCTTCAAGCGCGCCGGTGCCGACGGCGTGCTGACCTATTTCGCCAAGCGGGCGGCGAGGCTGCTCGCCCCCTGAGGAAGGGGCCCGGTGGCGCGGGGCCCGTCCATCGATGCCAGGAGACCGGATGGAAGACCCGCGCAGTCCCGACAGCCATGGCCACACCGATGTCTCGCCGGCCGAGCCCCTGGCCGGCGAGCCCCTGCCCAGCGAGACGACGGCCGAACAGCCCGCGCCCCGGCTGAACCAGACCCGCGCCGGGATCAAGCCCAAGGTGGTCCACGCCGATCTCGACGACCCGAGCCTCTACTTCAATCGCGAGCTGTCGCACCTGCAGTTCAATATCCGGGTAATGGAGCAGGCCCTGGATGAGGCCCACCCGCTGCTCAACCGGCTGATGTTCCTGCTGATCTTCTCCTCCAACCTGGACGAGTTCTTCGAGATCCGCGTGGCCGGGCTGAAGAACCAGGTGGCGCTGGAGGACGACGCCAGTGGCGCCGACGGGCGCGCGCCACGCTCGGTGCTCGCCGAGATCTCGCGCATCGTCCACGAGCAGGTGGCGCGTCAGTACCGGATCCTCAACGAGGTGCTGATGCCCGCCCTGGAGGCCCACAAGCTGCGCTTCCGCCGCCGCGACGACTGGAGCGAGGCCCAGCGGGCCTGGGTCCGCGACACTTTCGATGCCGAGATCATGCCGGTGCTGAGCCCTATCGGCCTGGACCCGTCCCATCCCTTCCCGCGGCTGGTCAACAAGAGCCTCAACTTCATCGTCGAGCTGGAGGGCACGGACGCCTTCGGCCGCGAGGGCGGCCTGGCCATCCTGCCGGCGCCGCGCTCGCTGCCGCGGGTGATCGCCCTGCCCGCCGAGTTCTGCGAGGAGGGCTTCAGCGAGTACGTCTTCCTGTCGTCGATGATCCATGCCCATGCCGAGGAGGTCTTTCCCGGCATGGCGGTGCGCGGCTGCTACCAGTTCCGCCTGACCCGCAACGCCGACTTCTCGGTGGACCCGGAGGAGGTCTCGGACCTTGCCTCGGCGCTGCGCGGCGAACTGCTGGCACGCCGCTACGGCAGCGGGGTACGACTCGAAGTGGCCACCAACTGCCCCGACGAGCTGGCGCGCTTCCTGCTCGCCCAGTTCTCCCTGGAGGAGAGCGACCTCTATCGCGTCGACGGGCCGGTGAACCTGACCCGCATGATGTCGGTGCTGCACGAGGTGGACCGTCCCGAGCTGCTCTACCGGCCGTTCACCCCGGGGCTGCCCAGGCCGCTGGGCCGCAAGGAGAGCCTGTTCGCCGCCATCGCCGCCGGCGACATCCTGCTGCACCACCCCTTCCAGGCCTTCTCGCCGGTGGAGGAACTGCTGCGCGAGGCGGCCCGCGATGCCGAGGTGCTGGCGATCAAGCAGACCCTCTACCGCACCGGGGCCGACTCACCCATCGTCGATGCCCTGGTAGAGGCCGCCGGCAACGGCAAGGAGGTCACGGTGGTGATCGAGCTGCGCGCGCGCTTCGACGAGGCCGACAACCTGGCCCTGGCCTCGCGGTTGCAGGAGGCCGGCGCCATCGTCATCTATGGCGTCATGGCCTACAAGACCCACGCCAAGATGCTGCATATCGTGCGCCGCGAGCGCGGCAAGCTGCGCCACTACGCCCACCTGGGCACCGGCAACTATCACTCGAGGACGGCCCGGCTCTATACCGACTACAGCCTGCTCACCGCCCACCGGGGGCTGTGCGAGGACGTTCACCGGGTCTTCCAGCAACTCTCGGGGATGGGCCAGACCCGTCGGATCGAGACCCTGCTGCACGCCCCCTTCACCCTCCACGAGGGGCTGGTGGCCAGGATCGACCGGGAGGCCGAGCATGCCCGTCAGGGCAAGCGCGCCCACCTGATCGTCAAGTGCAACTCGCTGACCGAGCCGAAGCTGATCCAGGCGCTCTACCGCGCCTCACAGGCCGGCGTAGCATGCGACCTGATCATCCGCGGCATGTGCTGCCTGCGGCCGGGCATTCCCGGCGTCTCGGAGACCATCCGGGTGCGCTCGATCATCGGCCGCTTCCTCGAGCACACCCGGGTCTTCCACTTCCACAACGACGGCAAGCCGGAGACCTGGTGCTCCAGCGCCGACTTCATGGCCCGCAACATGTTCCACCGGGTGGAGATCGGCTTCCCGCTGCTGGAGAAGAAGCTCGCCGCCCGGGTACGCAAGGACCTGGAGACCTACCTGGTGGACAACTGCCAGAGCTGGCTGCTGCAGCCCGACGGCAGCTACCTGAAGCGGGTGCCCGGCGACGAGGCCCCGATCAGCGCCCAGGAGACGCTGCTCTACGCCTACGCGGCGCGAGCCTGACGCCGCTCAGCCGCGACGGAAGGCGCGCAGGTCCTCGGGGTCGAAGCCGTCGACCCGCTCGGGCAATCCTCTCTCCCGGCGGGCGATCCTGACGGTCTCGCGCTCGGCGAGCAGCTCGGCGTCGTCGTCGAGGGTGCGCCCGTTGAGCTCGGCGAGCTGGGCCATGCCCTGGTGGTAGAAGGAGAGCACGGCGAGCGCCGTGTCGTTGTCCTCCGCCACGGCCCGCCGCAGCGCCGGCAGGTAGCCGCTGACCCGCGACAGGTGGTGCTTGAGCTGCCACACATAGCGCATCTCGTTCATCCAGGGGCGCTCGCGCAACACCGCGAACACCAGGCTGGTGGCCAACAGGCCCAGCAGCACCCCCAGGGCATTGAGCCAGAAGCCTCCGTCGAAGGCGGCGCTCAACAGCTGCGAGAACACCAGCCCGAAGACGATCAGCTGGCCGGCCATCGCCAGGCTGATCATCCGCGCCTTGCGGCGATAGGTTTCGGGGTCGTGGTCTTCGAACTGGAACGGCATGGGGCCTCCGGGCGACGAGTCGTGAATCGACGGCATTATCCCGACATCGCCACCCGGGGTACAGGCCTTCTCCATCGTCCCCAGCGCATTGCAGATAGGCTGCACCACTCGGGGCTGATCCGGCGGCAGGCCTTCGAGGAGGCGCTGTGAACCCTTCCCTGGGCGCTACATTCTTCTTGCTGCGCTCTCGCGTCCTGCTCCGCTTGCAAGGCCGGTGCACGCCATCCATGGCGTGCCCGTTCGGCTTTCGCCTCACCCCTGAAGAATGACCTCCTCTTCGGCCTACCCCCGGCGCCCCTCGCTACGGACCACCTCAGCGCAGGCGCTCCGCGGCGCTGAGCAGCAGCTGCTCGGTGGTCTCCCAGCCGAGGCAGGCGTCGGTGACCGAGACCCCGTAGCGCAGTCGGCCCGGGGCCAGCGGCTGCTTGCCCTCATGGAGATGGCTCTCGATCATCAGGCCACACAGGGCAGACTCGCCGGCCTGACGTTGGTCGAGCACGTCGAGCAGCACTTCGCTCTGGCGGCGATGGTCCTTGCGCGCGTTGGCGTGGCTGCAGTCGACCATCAGCCGCGGTACCAGGCCGGCCTGCTCCAGGGCGCGGCGTGCCGCCTGCACGTGCCGTGCCTGGTAGTTGGGCTCGCCATGGCCGCCGCGCAGCACCAGATGGGTATGGGCGTTGCCGGCGGTTTCCTGCACCACCGGCCGCCCTTCCCCATCGAGGCCGAAGTGGCGGTGGGGATGGGCCGCGGCGCGCATGGCGTCGAGCGCCACGCCGATATCGCCGCTGGTGGCGTTCTTGAAGCCCACCACGGCCGGCAGGCCGCTGGCCAGCTCCCGGTGCAGCTGGGACTCGGTGGTGCGGGCGCCGATCGCGACCCAGGCCAGCAGGTCGTCGAGGTAGGGGGCCAGCATCGGCTGCAGCAGCTCGGTGGCCACCGGCAGGCCGAGCGCGGCGATGTCGCGCATCAGCCGGCGCGAGAGTTCCAGCCCGGTCGCCATGTCGCCGCTGCCGTCCAGGGCCGGGTCGTAGGCGAGCCCCTTCCAGCCCACGGTGGTGCGCGGCTTCTCGACATAGACCCGCATCACGATCAGCAGGCGGTCGTCGACCCGCGGCGCCAGCTCGGCCAGGCGACGGGCGTAGGCCAGGGCGGCGTCGGGGTCATGGATGGAACAGGGGCCGACCACCACCAGCAGGCGGTCGTCGCGGCCGTCAAGGATGTCGCGGATGGCCCGGCGGTGGGCGTCGACCCGCTCGGCGAGGCCGGGGCCGAGCGGCAGCACGCGGCGCAGCTCACCGGCGGTAGGCAGGGCACGGACGGGAGGGGTGGTGGGACGGGCGGTGTCGTTCAGGGTCGCGGTGGCGAGAGAAGCGGTCATGGCATCAACTCCGTGAAGCGGGCAAACATCGTGTCGAGGTCGTGCCACCGATGGCATCACGGTCGGAGGTGGCGCACTGGCCCGACCGCGCGTCGCTAAATCGCCAGGCGCCGTAATAGCCGCGACCGAGGGTCGGGTAACGGAGCGGGAAAGCGATGGCTGCGGTCATGATGCGTCTCCTCGATGAAGGTCTCGTGTCGTCCCGAAAAGCAGAACCCCCGGGCGGGATTGCCGTCCGGGGGTTCTGTGGCGGAGGCAACCCTTGGGGGGCGTGCCTCGCGGCGCTGTCTCTGCTCAGTCGGTCGTCAGGACATGGCCACCGGCACGCCGGTGCTAAACCAATATCCAGACCAATAGCGACGCCCCGCAACGAGCGCCTCGCCAACGCCGGCGGCCATCACGCCGCGGGCGGCGTTCGGGCAACGAGTGGCTGAGGGGCGGGTCGGTGTCATGGTCATCTCCTGAGCGATACTCGCCATCGTGCCGCAACGAACCGGGCTTGGCAAGCCCGGCCGGCGGCGATCAGCTGCCGGCGACCTGCACCCAGCCGATGGTGGCCGGCAGAGCGCTCATGCTCACCAGCACCACCAGGCCCAGTACCACGGCCAGCAGGCCGCTCTCGTCCTTGAAGTCATCGTCGTGTTCGGCCATCCGGTACTCCTTCTTCGAGGGTTGCATTGTCAGGGTGGTGGGGATTCTAGCGGAGATGCCGCCCGCCATCGACCGGCAGGGTGATCCCAGTGACGTAACGATTGTCGAGCAGGTAGCGCAGGCTCTGGTAGATCACCCCGGGCCCCGGGATCATCTCCATCGCCGACTTGGCCTTCGCCTTCTCGACATAGCGCTCGCTGTCGCCCTCGCCCAGCATGATCAGTGCCGGGGCGATGGCGTTGACCTGGATCGACGGGGCGTACTGGGCCGCGAAGGAGAGCGTCAGGTTGGCCAGCCCCGCCTTGGTGGCGGCATAGGCGGCGTGCTTCTTCGAGCCCTTCTGCACCACGTAGTCGGTCAGGTGCACGATGTCGCGCTGGGGCTCGCTGCACGCCTCGAGCAACTCACGACAGTGCAGGTTGATCAGATAGGGCGCCAGCATGTGGATGCGGAACAGCCGCTCGAACTCGGCCCCGGCCGCCTCGCCGTCGGCATCCGGCGCCCAGTCGCTGGCGTTGTGGACGATCGCCCGCAACGCATCGGTGTGCTCCTTGAGCCGCGCGATAAAGTCGAGTATCCCCGCCTCGGTCGAGAAGTCGGCCCCGAGCGTCACGATGCCCCGCACGCGCAGTTCCTCCAATTCGGGACGTTCGCGGCGGTAGCTGACGATCACCGGATGGCCGTCGTCGCGCAGGCGTTCGGCACAGTGACGCCCCAGGCGCTGGGCACCGCCGGTGATCAGGATCGGGGCGGCGCTCATCCGAGCCTCTCCCGCACCAGGCTGCCCACCGTGGGCACCAGCGGCTCGCGCGGTGCATAGGCGAAGACGTCCGAGAAGACCCGCGAGCGCTCGAGCCCCAGGGAGGCCAGCACGTCGACGCAGGCGTAGACCATGCCCGGCGATCCCGAGAGGTAGACGTCATGGCCGGCGACGTCGTCGAGCCCCTCGGCCAGGGCCTGGTCGATGCGACCGCGATGGGCGAGGATCCGCTCGCCCGCCACCGGCTCCTCGGGCACAACTTCGGTGACCACGTGGAAGCGGAAGTCGGTGTGGGTCTCGGCCCACTCCCGCGGCAGCCGCTCCAGATAAAGGTCGCGATGCTCTCGGGCCGCCCACCAGAGATCGATGCATCGCGCGGGGTCGGCGGCCAGTGCCGCCTCGACGATCGCCTTCATCTGGGCGAAGCCGGTGCCGGCGGCGACCAGCAGCAGGGGCCGGGCGCTGTACGGGTCGAGCACGCAGTCGCCGCCGGGCAGGCGCAGGGTGAGCCGTTCCGCCACCGCGACCATCTCGCGCAGCCGGGCCGAGTTCTCACGCTCCGGCCAGTGCTGGATATGCAGCTCGATCACGCCATCGCCGCCATGGGCGTTGGCGATCGAGAACGGCACCCAGGTCGCGTCGTCGAGTTTCAGTTCCAGATACTGGCCGGGCGCGTGGGCCACGGCCTCGGCACGGCCTTCCAGAGTGACGCGGAAGACGTCGGGGGTGAGATCCTCTACCTCGGTCACCTGGCAGGTCAGGGTCCTTGCCGTCATGAATGCCTCGTGTCGTTGTCAGGGGGGAGCGCGATGCCCAGTTCGTGCCAGCGTTCGCTGACGCGGGCCTTGACGCCCTCGTCCATGACGATGGGCGTGCCCCACTCGCGGTCGGTCTCGCCGGGCCACTTGCCGGTGGCGTCCAGGCCCATCTTGGAACCCAGGCCGGCCACCGGCGAGGCGAAGTCGAGATAATCGATGGGCGTGTTCTCGACCAGCACGGTGTCCCGCGCCGGGTCCATGCGCGTGGTGATCGCCCAGATCACGTCCTTCCAGTCGCGGGCGTCGACGTCGGCGTCGAGCACCACCACGAACTTGGTGTACATGAACTGACGCAGGAAGCTCCATACCCCCATCATCACCCGCTTGGCGTGGCCCGGGTACTGCTTCTTCATGGTCACCACCGCCATGCGGTAGGAACAGCCCTCCGGCGGCAGGTAGAAGTCGACGATCTCGGGAAACTGCCGCCTCAGGATGGGCACGAAGACCTCGTTGAGCGCCAGCCCCAGGATCGCCGGTTCATCGGGTGGCCGGCCGGTGTAGGTGGAATGGTAGATGGCATGCTCGCGCATGGTCATGCGGGTCACGGTGAACACCGGGAACTGCTCGACTTCGTTATAGTAGCCGGTATGGTCGCCGTAGGGGCCTTCCGGCGCCATGTCATCGGGGTAGATGAAGCCTTCCAGGATGATCTCGGCGGACGCCGGAACGTCCAGGTCGGCATGGCCGCACTGGACCAGCTCGGTGCGCGCACCGCGCAACAGCCCGGCAAAGGCGTACTCGGAGAGGCTGTCGGGCACCGGGGTCACCGCGCCGAGGATGGTGGCCGGGTCGGCCCCCAGCGCCACCGCCACCGGGAAGGGCTCGCCGGGATGGGCGCGCTGAAACTCCTGGAAGTCGAGCGCCCCGCCGCGGTGCGACAGCCAGCGCATGATCAAGCGGTTGCGTGAGAGCTTCTGCTGGCGGTAGATGCCGAGGTTCTGGCGCTTCTTGTGCGGACCGCGGGTCACCACCAGGGCCCAGGTGACCAGGGGCGCCACGTCGCCCGGCCAGCAGTGCTGGATCGGCAGGCGGTCGAGGTCGACCTCGTCGCCCTCGTAGGCCAGCGCCTGCACCGGGGCCGAGCGCACCGTCTTCGGCCCCATGCTCATCACCTGCCGGAAGATCGGCAGCTTCTCCCAGGCGTCGCGGAAGCCCTTGGGGGGCTCGGGCTCCTTGAGGAAGGCGAGCAACTCGCCCACCTCGCGCAGCGCCGCCACCGACTCCTGGCCCATGCCCATGGCCACCCGCTGCGGCGTGCCGAACAGGTTGCCGAGCAGCGGCATGGCGTGTCCCTTGACGTTCTCGAACAGCAACGCCGGCCCGCCGGCACGCAGGGTGCGGTCGCAGATCTCGGTGATCTCCAGGTAGGGATCGACCTCGGCGGTGACGCGCGTCAGCTCCCCCCGGGCCTCCAGGGCCGCGATGAAGTCGCGCAGATCCTTGTACTTCATGGATGAAGTTCCCGTTTCCCGAACGACGAAAGGGGCAGAATAACATCTGCCCCTTTGCGGTGCTGCGGCGTCGGATCTACCGGCGCTTCATGGCCTCGAAGAACTCGATATTGGTCTTGGTATCCTTGAGGCGGTCGATCAGGAATTCGGTGGCCGCGGTGTCGTCCATGGGGTTGAGCAGCTTGCGCAGGATCCACATGCGCTGCATCTCGTCCTCGGAGGCGATCAGGTCCTCGCGGCGGGTGCCGCTGCGGCGGATGTTGAGCGCCGGGTAGACCCGCCTCTCGGCCAGCTTGCGGTCCAGGTGGGCCTCCATGTTGCCGGTGCCCTTGAACTCCTCGAAGATCACCTCGTCCATCTTGGAGCCGGTATCGACCAGGGCGGTGGCGATGATGGTCAGGCTGCCGCCCTCCTCGATGTTACGCGCCGCGCCGAAGAAGCGCTTGGGCTTCTCCAGGGCGTGGGCATCGACGCCGCCGGTAAGCACCTTGCCCGAGCTCGGCACCACGGTGTTGTAGGCCCGCGCCAGGCGGGTGATGGAGTCGAGCAGGATCACCACGTCCTTCTTGTGCTCGACCAGGCGCTTGGCCTTCTCGATCACCATCTCGGCGACCTGGACATGGCGCGCCGGCGGCTCGTCGAAGGTCGAGGCGACCACCTCGCCGCGCACCGTGCGCGACATCTCGGTCACCTCTTCCGGACGCTCGTCGATCAACAGCACGATCAGGTGGCACTCGGGGTTGTTGCGGGTGATCGAGGTGGCGATGTTCTGCAGCATCAGCGTCTTGCCCGCCTTGGGCGGCGAGACGATCAGGCCGCGCTGGCCCTTGCCGATGGGCGCGGTCAGGTCGATGATCCGCGCGGTGAGATCCTCGGTGGAGCCATTGCCGATCTCCATGCGCAGCCGCTCCTGGGGGAACAGCGGCGTAAGGTTCTCGAACAGGATCTTGTGCTTGGCGTTCTCCGGCTTGTCGAAGTTGATCTCGCTGACCTTGAGCAGCGCGAAGTAACGCTCCCCTTCCTTCGGCGGACGAATCTTGCCGGAAATGGAGTCGCCCTTGCGCAGGTTGAAGCGCCGGATCTGCGAGGGCGACACATAGATGTCGTCGGGCCCCGCGAGATAGGAGCTGTCGGCGCTGCGCAGGAAACCGAAGCCGTCCTGGAGGATCTCCAGCACCCCGTCGCCGTAGATGGCCTCGCCGCTCTTGGCATGCTTCTTGAGGATGGCGAAGATGATGTCCTGCTTGCGGGACCGCGCCAGGTTGTCGATGCCCATCTCGCGGGCGATCTCCAACAGCTCCGGCACTGGCTTTTGCTTGAGTTCGGTAAGATTCATCGGTGTGTTCAGAAGTTGCTCGTGGAAGCCGGGCGGCAGTGCGCCGTGCGGAAAGACAGGGGGCGAGACGATTACGCCGCGTGAGTGCGTTCAGAGCCCTCGCAGGCATCCACTCGTCGTATCGCGGGGCTCGTCAGGAAGTACGGACCGGGGACGGGCGACCGGAAAAGGGGTCACCGCGGCGATGACAGATTCGAGGGAGCAGCATCATTTTCGCCTGATCAACGGCTCACGGCAATATGACCATGATTGCACGCTGACGCAGTGGGCTTTCTGACGACTTGGAAACTGACCGGTACGGGGACGCCGTGTAGCGGTCGGGAAGCATTCGGAACAGGCGAACGCCTCGATACTAGTCAAGGGCGCGGACAAACGCAACCCCTGCCGGACGAGCCGGCATAATTGACAAGCCCCCGGGGTGCCCGCACCCTTGGCATCTCGACCGAAGGACACCCGCATGAACCAGCCCACGGACAGGCACTCTCGCCGCTCCCGGGCGCTCGCGAGCCGGCCGGCGACGGCCCCGCAGCGCCTCGCCGCCATCGATCTCGGCTCCAACAGCTTCCACCTGCTGGTGGCCAACTATCAGGACGACCGGCTGCAGGTGGTCGCCCGGCTCGGCGAGAAGGTGCAGTTGGCCGCCGGCCTGGACGACGAGGGCCGGCTGAGCGAGTCGGCCATGCAGCGCGCCCTGGAGTGCCTGGCCCGCTTCGCCCCCTTCCTCGCCGATATCGCCCCGGGCCACCTGCGGGTGGTGGGCACCAACGCCCTGCGCGACGCCACCAACAGCCAGGTCTTCATCGAACGGGCCGAGGCGCTGCTGGGCAGCCGTATCGAGATCGTGGCCGGCCGCGAGGAGGCACGCCTGATCTATCTGGGCGCCGCCCATGCCCTGGCCGAGGACGGCCGCCGGCTGATCGTCGACATCGGTGGCGGCTCCACCGAGTTCATCATCGGCGAGCGCTTCGAGCCCCGGGCCCTGGAGAGCCTGCGCCTGGGCTGCGTGAGCTTCACCCGACACTTCTTCGGTGACGGCGAGATCAGCGAGCAGCGCATGCGCCGGGCCGAACTCGCCGCCCTCTCCGAGCTGGCCAACATTCGCCGCCCCTACCGGGAGCTGGGCTGGGCCGACCCGGTCGGCTCCAGCGGCACCATCAAGGCCGCCGCCGCGGTGCTGGCCGCCGCGGGCACCGCCCCCGAGGGGATGATCACCCGACAGGGACTGCGCGAACTGCGCGCGCGACTGATCGAGTGCAGGCGCCTCGACCGGGTCGCCATGGAGGGCCTCAAGGCCGACCGGGCGAAGGTCTTCCCCGCCGGAGTCGCGATACTGGTCGCGATCTTCGAGGCCTTCGAGCTCACCACGATGCGCTACGCCGATGGCGCCCTGCGCGAAGGGGTGCTCTACGACATGGTCGGGCGCAACGGCCCCGAGGACTCTCGCCTCAAGACCCTGGCGAGCCTCGAGCGCTGCTACGGAGTCGACGAGCGCCAGGCCGCCAACGTGGCCGCCACCGCCGCCGCCCTCTTCGAGCAGGTGCGCGGAGCCTGGGGGCTCGATGACGACCAGGCCCGCTTCCTCGACTGGGCCAGCCGGCTCCACGAGATCGGCCTGGCGATCTCCCACAGCCAGTTCCACCGCCACGGCGCCTACCTGCTGGAGCACGCCGACCTCGCCGGCTTCTCGCGCCCCGAACAGCGGCTGCTGGCCTTTCTCGTCCGCGCCCATCGACGCAAGTTCCCGCTGAAGGAGTGGCAGGCCCTACCCGCCTCGGAACGGCGCTCCCATGCCCGGCTGGCCCGGCTGCTGCGCCTGGCGGTGCTGCTCAACCACTCCCGCCCCGAACGGCCTCCCGCCACGCCGCGCCTCGAGGCCCGCGGCGACGCGTTGCGGCTGGGGCTCGACGGGAGCGACGACCCGGGGCTACTGCTCACCGACCTCGAACAGGAGGCCGCCTACCAGCAGGCGGCCGGCTTCACGCTGACCCGGGACCTTCGCTGAGCCACCCCTCGGCGACCGCGACCCAGTGCCCCGCCCCGGCATCCAGTACCGCCACGGGCTCGCTGCCGTGATGGACCACCAACAGTCGCTCGCGGGCCCAGGGCGGCACACCGAGCTCCTGCAGCAGCCGCTTGAGATCACGGGTGCCGCGGCCGGGCAGGCGCAGCCGCTCGCCACCGCGGCGCATCGCCACCCGCAGCCCGGCCGGCTCACCGTCGCCGCGCGATAGGGCCACCCGCGCCTCGCCCAGGGGCGTGCCGAGCGGCGCCGCGCCGCTCCATTCGGCCTGCCAGTCGAGCGGCAGCGCCGCCACGGGCGCCAGCAGATGGAGATGCCCGCGCCAGCAGCGTGCCTCGCCGCCCGGCCACGCCACCCGCACTTCGGCATCGGATCGTGCGCCCAGCTGTACCAGCAGGGTTTCCAGGCGTCTCGCCGGCGGCGTGGGTAACCCCAGCCGTCCGCAGGCGTAGCGGATCAGCAGCCGCCGGCGCGGCGCCGACAGGTCGTTCAGCCCCCCCACGGGCAACCGTCCGGCCTCGCCGCCCAGGCGCTCGAGGTCGAGCGCGGCCAGCGCTTCCAGCAGCGCATCGGCTTCCCCGGCCCGCGCCGCGCTGCGCGCCAGGGCCTTGCCGGCGTGGGGCCAGCGGCGCTCGAGCAGCGGTATCACGGCCCGGCGCAGGAAGTTGCGGTCGAGGGACTCGTCGCTGTTGGAGGGGTCGTCGACCCAGGCGAGGTCGAGCCGAGCCGCCTCGGCCGCGAGCTCGGCCCGCGGTCGGTCCAGCAGCGGGCGTTCGAGCCGCCGCCCCTGCAGGTCGCGTCGGTACGGCATCGCGGCGAGCCCGCGAACCCCGCTGCCGCGCAAGGCGGCGAGCAGGAAGGTCTCGGCCTGGTCGTCGCGGTGCTGGGCCAGCCACAGCGTCTCGCCGGGCGGGACGCGCCGCTCGAAGGCGGCATAGCGGGCCTCCCGGGCCGCCCCCTCGAGCCCCGGCCCCTCCGCCGGGTCGACGACGAGCCGCTCGACGAACAGCGGCACGCCGAGCCGCGAGGCGAGCCGGCGGCTGTGGACCTCGAAGTCGTCGGCGGCCACCTGCAGGCCGTGGTGCACATGCAACGCATGGAGTGGACGGGGGTGGCGACGGCAGGCCGCGGCGGCGAGCGTCAACAGCAGCGAGGAGTCGAGCCCACCGGATAGGGCCACCCAGACGCCACGCCCCGGCGGGGTCTGGGCCAGGGCGTCATCGATAAGAAGCTGAAGGGACATGGCGAGCTCTTGAACGAAGCACCGAGGAGGCCCCAATGGGGTCAGACCCCGGCCAAGTTGCCTTGCCTGTCGTAGTACTCCATGCCTGCCGAACCGGCACCCGCCGGGGTCTGACCCCATTGGAGCGCCAGCGCTGGAGACCTGCCGACAATCACCGGCCAACCCACCGAGAATCCCGAAGGATCACCCCGACTCAGGCCGGACTACCGTAACTCATCAGCCGCTCATAGCGGCGCTCCAGCAGGGCCTCGGTATCCATCGCCCCGAGGCGGTCGAGGCTTCCCAGCAGGGCCTCCTTGATGCGCTCGGCGGTCGTCGCCGGGTGGCGGTGGGCGCCACCCAGCGGCTCGGGAATCAGGGTATCGACGAAGCCCAGCTCCTTGAGCCGCTCGGCGGTGATGCCCATGGCCTGGGCGGCGTCGGAGGCCTTCTCGGCACTCTTCCACAGGATCGAGGCACAGCCCTCGGGCGAGATCACCGAGTAGGTGGAGTACTGCAGCATGGCGAGCTCGTCGCAGACGCCGATGGCGAGCGCCCCGCCGGAACCGCCCTCGCCCACCACGGTGGCGATGATCGGCGTCTTGAGCCGCGACATCACCGCCAGGTTGTAGGCGATGGCCTCGCTCTGGCCGCGCTCTTCGGCATCGATGCCCGGATACGCCCCCGGCGTGTCGATGAAGGTCAACACCGGCATCCTGAAACGCTCGGCCATCTCCATCAGGCGGCACGCCTTGCGGTAGCCCTCCGGGCGCGGCATGCCGAAGTTGCGACGCACCTTCTCGTGGACGTCGCGCCCCTTCTGGTGGCCGATCACCATCACCGGGCGGTCGTCGAGGCGGGCGACGCCGCCGACGATGGCCGCATCGTCGGCGAAGTGGCGGTCGCCGTGGAGTTCGTCGAAGTCGGTGAAGACATGCTCGAGGTAGTCGAGGGTGTAGGGGCGCTGGGGGTGACGCGACAGCTGGGAGACCTGCCAGGGGGTCAGGTCCTTGAAGATCGACTCGGTGAGCTTGCGGCTCTTCTCCTCGAGCCGGCCGATCTCGTCGTTGAGGTTGACCTGACTGTCGTTGCCGACCAGGCGCAGCTCCTCGATCTTGGCCTGGAGTTCGGCGATGGGCTGTTCGAAATCGAGATAATTAGGATTCATTGGCCAGATGCCTTGTCGTGTTTCACCGCCCGCACGCGTGAGCGCGGCCGGCGCGAAGAATGGAAGTGGCAGGCATTATCGCACCCTCAACGCACGGCGCAAGGCGACTCCTTCACGGGCTTGCATCGCATGCCGCGGGGCGCCGGGGACAGCTCGAAGGGGAGGTCATTTGCCATGGATGGCAAATGTAGCGCCCAGGGACGGGTTCACAGCGCCTCCCCGAAGGGCTGTCGCCGGATCAGCCCCGATGCCTCGATGTCAGGGAAGCCGGGCCATGAGATTCACAAGCTCAGCGGTATTTCAGCCGCACCCCATCCTGCCCCTGCACCTCGCGCAGGGCGAGCAGCAGCTCGTCGCTGGGGGCGACCTTCCACTCCTCGGCCAGCTCCAGCCAGCCGACGGCCTCGCCATTGCGATAGCGCAACCGCACCGGCAGGCCGGCATCGTCACGCCAGGGAGCGAGGCTGTCGCGCAGGCTGTCGACCAGCCGGCCGTTGGCCCGGGCAGCGTCCAGCGACAGCTCCACCGCCTGGCCGTAGCGGGCACGCGCCGCCACCATCGGCGTGACCTCCTTGCCACGCAGCCGCAGGCCACCGGAGTAGTCGTCGCTCGACACCTCGCCCTCGACGATCAGCACCTGGTCGGCCTCGATCTGGCCACGCAGGGCGTCGTAGAGCTCGCCGAACAGCGACGCCTCGATGCGCCCGGTGCGGTCGTCGAGGGTGACGAAAGCCATGGTGTCGCCGCGCTTGGACTTCATGGTGCGCACGCCGATCACCAGCCCGGCGACCCGCTGCGGCTCGCGCGAGGGCCTGAGGTCGCTGATCCGGGTCGAGACGAAGCGTTCGAGCTCCTTCTCGTACTCGTCGATGGGGTGGCCGGTGAGGTAGAGCCCCAGGGTCTCCTTCTCGCCGGCCAGACGCTCCTTGTCGGTCCAGTCGCGGGCGCCACGGTAGCCGTCGTAGGGATCGCTCTCGGCTTCGTCGTCGACGAACGCCTCGCCGAACATGTCGATCATGCCCAGGTTCTGGTTGGTCTGGGTCTGGGCGGCGGCCTTCAGGGCGTCGTCCAGGGCGGCGGCGAGCACTGCCCGACTCGGCCCCAGGGTATCGAGCGCCCCGGAGCGGATCAGTGCCTCCAGGGTGCGCTTGTTCATGCGCCTGGGGTCGAGGCGGCGGCAGAAGTCGAACAGGTCGGTGAAGGGCCCGTCGGCCCCGCGGGCCTCGACGATGGCACCGATGGGGCCCTCGCCCACGCCACGAATGGCCCCCAGGCCGTAGACCACGCGCCCCTCGGTATCGACGGTGAACTTGTAGGCCCCCACGTTGACGTCCGGGGGCGTCACCGTGAGTTTGAGGTGGCGACACTCCTCGATCAGCGGCACCACCTTGTCGAGGTTGTCCATCTCGGTGGACATCACCGCGGCCATGAAGGGGCCGGGGTAGTGGGTCTTGAGCCAGGCGGTCTGGTAGGAGACCAGGCCGTAGGCCGCCGAATGCGACTTGTTGAAGCCGTAGCCGGCGAATTTCTCCACCAGGTCGAAGATGTTGCCGGCGAGCTCCTTGTCGATGCCGTTGGCCGCGCAGCCCTCCATGAAGCCGGCGCGCTGCTTGGCCATCTCCTCGGGCTTCTTCTTGCCCATGGCGCGACGCAGCATGTCGGCCTGCCCCAGGCTGTAGCCCGCCAGCACCTGGGCGATCTGCATCACCTGCTCCTGGTAGAGGATGATGCCGTAGGTGGGCTCGAGCACCGGCTTGAGCCATTCGTGCTGGTAGTCCGGGTGCGGGTACGAGATCTCGGCGCGGCCGTGCTTGCGGTTGATGAAGTCGTCGACCATGCCCGACTGCAGCGGCCCCGGGCGGAACAGGGCGACCAGGGCGATCATGTCCTCCAGCGAGTCCGGCAGCAGGCGCTTGATCAGCTCCTTCATGCCGCGGGATTCGAGCTGGAACACCGCCGTGGTCTCGGCACGCTTGAGCATCTCGAAGGTCGGGCCGTCATCGAGCGGAATGCTGTCGATGTCGAGCGCCCCCTGACCGGCGGCCTCGCGGACCTTGTCGACCATCTCCAGCGCCCAGTCGATGATGGTCAGGGTACGCAGGCCGAGGAAGTCGAACTTGACCAGGCCCGCTTCCTCGATGTCGTTCTTGTCGAACTGCACCACCAGGCCGTTGCCCTCCTCGTCGCATAGCAGCGGCGAGAAGTCGGTGAGCTTGGTCGGCGCGATCACCACGCCACCGGCGTGCTTGCCGGTGCCGCGGGTGATGCCTTCGAGCTTCTCCGCCATCTCCCAGATCTCGGCGGCTTCCTCATCGGCCTCGAGATACTCCTTGAGCGCCGGCTCCTGTTCGATCGCCTTGGCCAGCGTCATGCCGACCTCGAAGGGGATCAGCTTGGAGAGCTTGTCGCCGAGCGAGTAGGGCTTGCCCTGGGCGCGGGCCACGTCGCGCACCACCGCCTTGGCCGCCATGGTGCCGAAGGTGACGATCTGCGACACCGCGTTGCGGCCATAACGCTCGGCCACGTAGTCGATCACCCGGTCGCGCTTCTCCATGCAGAAGTCGACGTCGAAGTCGGGCATCGAGACCCGCTCGGGGTTGAGGAAGCGTTCGAAGAGCAGGTCATATTCCAGCGGGTCGAGGTCGGTGATCTTCTGCGCGTAGGCCACCAGCGAGCCGGCCCCGGAGCCGCGCCCCGGGCCCACCGGGACGTCGTTGTCCTTGGCCCACTGGATGAAGTCCATCACGATCAGGAAGTAACCGGGGAAGCCCATCTGGATGATGATGTCGAGCTCGAAGTCGAGCCGCTGCCGGTAGCGGGCGTCGATCTCGGCGTACTCGGCGCCGTCACGAGGATAGCGCTCGACCGGGTAGAGAAAGTCGAGACGCTCGGTCAGGCCGTCGTGGGAGATCTTGCGGAAGAATTCGTCCTGGGTCATGCCCTCGGGGATCTCGAACTCCGGCAGGAAGATCTCCCCCAGGCGCACGTCGACGCTGCAGCGCGCGGCGATCATCATGCTGTTCTCGAGCGCTTCGGGGATGTCGGCGAACAGCTCGGCCATCTCCTCGGGACTCTTGAGGTACTGCTCCTCGGTATAGCGCCGCTCGCGCCGCTTGTCGTCCAGCGCCTTGCCCTCACCGATGGCGACCCGGGTCTCGTGGGCCCAGAAGTCCTCGCGCTCGAGGAAACGCACGTCGTTGGTGGCCACCACCGGGGTACCGGTCGCCACCGCCAGGTCCACCGAGAGGTGCACGCACTCCTCCTCCAGCGGTCGGCCGGTACGGGTCAGCTCCAGGTAGAAGCGCCCGGGGAAGGCGGCATTCCACTCCTCGAGCAGAGCCCGGGCCTCGTCGTGGTGCTCGGTGAGCAGGTGACGGCCGACCTCCCCCTCGCGGCCGCCGGAGAGCGCGATCAGCCCCTCGCTGGCCTCGAGCACCCAGGCACGGTCGAGCAGCGCCCGCCCCTGATGCTGGCCCTCCAGCCAGCCGCGCGAGATCAGCTCGGTGAGGTTGCGATAGCCCTCGCCGTTCATGGCCAGCAGGGTCAGCCGGTAGGGGTGCTCCTCGTCGTGGGGGTTGGCCAGCCACAGGTCGGCACCGATGATCGGCTTGAGCCCGGCGCCCTCGGCGCCCTTGTAGAACTTGACCAGGCCGAAGAGGTTGGCCTCGTCGGTGACCGCCAGCGCCGGCGAGCCCTGCTCCACCGCCGCCTTGATCAGCGGCTTGAGGCGTACCAGGCCATCGACCAGGGAGTATTCGGTATGGACGCGGAGATGTACGAAGGGCATGGGCATGGTGGACTCGGTGCTTGGCAGTGAATGGGCAGCACGGAAACAAGGCAATCCGGTCAAGATATTGACTCGGGGCTGATCCGTCGACAGGCCTACGAGGAGGCGCTGTGAACCCTTCCGTGGGCGCTACTTTTGCCTTCCATGGCAAAAGACCTCCTCTTCGGCCTGTCCCCGACGCCCCTCGTCGCGTCCCGCCACAATTGGCCCGAACAGCGCCAGCTGGCGCCTGACCGGGCCGAAGGAGCGACGATGCTCCGGCAAGGGCCCCAGCCGCTCCAGGGCCGCCAGGTGCTCGCGGGTCGGGTAGCCCTTGTGGCGGGCGAAGCCATAGTCGGGATGCCGGGCATCCAGTGCCGCCATGTCGGCATCCCGGGCCACCTTGGCGAGTATCGAGGCGGCGGCGATGGCCGCATGGCGGGCATCGCCCTTGACCACCGCCTGGCCGGGGACATGATGCCCGGGCAGGCGATTGCCGTCCACCAGCAGATACTCCGCGGCCGGCACCAGGGCGTCGATGGCCCGGCGCATCGCCAGGTGGGTGGCATGATAGATATTGAGCTCATCGATCTCGGCGGCGCTGGCCTCGGCCACGGCGAAGGCCAGGGCCTTGTCCCGAATCTCGGCGTCCAGCGCCTCGCGCCGCCCAGCCGTGAGCTTCTTGGAGTCGTCGAGCCCGACGACGGGGCGTGCCGGGTCGAGGATCACCGCCGCCGCCACCACACTACCCACCAGCGGACCGCGCCCCACCTCGTCGACCCCGGCCAGGCGGACACCGCGATAGTCGATCACCAGCGGCGGCAGGCCGCGCGGGCTCATCGTCCCGTCCTCTCCGGCGTCGCCTCGACGGCCTCGAGAGCCGTCGCGGGCGACACGCTCTCGGGCAGCCGACGGCGCTCCACCAGCGCCTCGATGGCCTCCGCCGCGCGGCGGCTGGCGTCGCGCTGCAGCCCCGCATGCATCGCCGCAAAGCGTGTCTCCAGCGTGGCGCGCCCCTCGGGGTCGTCGAGCATGGCGCCGAGTCGCCCGGCGATCGCCACCGGGGTCACGGCGTCCTGGATCAGTTCCGGCACCAGCGCCTCGCGGGCGATCAGGTTGGGCAGCGAGATCCACGGGGTCTTGACCAGTCGCCTGGCCAGCCAGTGCGTCGTCGGGGCCATCCGGTAGGCCACCAGCATGGCACGATGGCAGAGCATCGCTTCCAGCGCTGCCGTCCCCGAGGTGAGCAGGACGGCATCGGAGGCCACCATGGCCTCCCGGGCCTGGCCATCGAGCAGGATCACGCCGTCCGCCAGGGCGGGGCGCTGCGCCAGCAGCACGTCCAGCTCCTCGCGACGCTGCGGCGTCGCCGCGGGAATCACCACCGTGAGCGTGGGGCGGTCCCGGCGCAGCCGCTCGACAGCGTCGAGGAAGGTCGCCCCGAGAAAGCGGATCTCGTTGGCCCGCGACCCCGGCAGCACGGCGAGCACCGGCGCCTCGGGCGCCAGGCCCAGCTCACGTCGCGTGGCAACGCGGTCGCTGGTCAGCGGCAGCTCGTCGGCCAGCGGGTGGCCGACGAAAGCCACCGGCACCCGATGTCGCGCATAGAAGGCCGCCTCGAAGGGCAGGAAGGTGAGCATCGCATCCACGGATTTCGCGATGCCCTTGATCCGCCCCTGGCGCCAGGCCCAGACGGTCGGGCTGACGTAGTGGGCGGTGGTGATGCCGGCCTGGCGCAGCTGACGCTCGAGACCCAGGTTGAAGTCGGGGGCATCGATGCCGACCATGATATCCGGCCGCCAGTCGAGCGCATCCCGCCGGAGGGTGCGCCTGACCCGGATCAGATCCGGGAGGTGCTTCACCACCTCCACCAGGCCCATCACCGAGAGCGTCTCCAGGGGAAAGCGGCTGTCGATGCCCTCGGCGATCATCCGCGGGCCACCGATGCCGCGGAACTCGACGCCGGGATGGCGCACCTTGAGGGCACGCATCAGGCCAGCGCCGAGGAGATCGCCGGAGAGCTCGCCCGCGACGAGGTAGACACGCCGGACCGTCATCTCGCCCTCCCCATGGTCAGCGCACGATGCCGCGGGTCGAGACCTCGATAGAGGTGACGAAGGTCTCGGTCTCGGGCAGGGAAAAGCGTGCACGAATCCTCTCCAGCGCCTGCTGCACGGTCAGCCCCTGGCGGTAGACCAGCTTGTAGGCCTCGCCCAGCGCCTTGATCGCCTCCTGCGAGAAGCCGCGACGCTTGAGCCCCACCAGGTTCAGGCCATGGACCTCGGCCGGGTTGCCGTTGATCATCACGTAGGCCGGGGTGTCCTTGGTGATGATGGAGCCTCCGCCGGCCATCGCATGGGTACCGAAGTAGCAGAACTGGTGGATGGCGGAGAGCCCGCCGAGGATGGCATGATCCCCCAGGGTCACGTGACCGGCCAGGGTCACCTGGTTGGCCAGGATGCAGTCGTTGCCGATCACGCAATCGTGCCCCACGTGCACATAGGCCATGAACAGGTTGCGTGAACCGATGGTGGTCTCGCCACGGTCCTGGGCGGTGCCGCGATGCAGGGTCACCCCCTCGCGAATGACGTTGTCGTCGCCGATCACCAGCCGGGTCGGCTCGCCGGCATACTTCTTGTCCTGGCAATCCTCGCCGACCGAGGCGAACTGGAAGATGCGGGTGCGCGCACCGAGCACGGTCGGCCCCTTGATCACCACGTGCGGGCCGATCCGGCTGCCGGACCCGACCTCGACGTCGGGCCCGATCACCGTGAAGGGCCCCACCTCGACGTCGTCGGCCAGTCGCGCCGCGGGATCGATGATGGCAGTGGGATGAATCAAGCGACCTTCCTCTCGGCACAGATGATTTCGGCCTCGCAGGCCAGCTCGCCGGCCACGGTGGCCCGGCAGGCAAACTTCCAGATGCCGCGCTTCTCGCGAATCACGTCGGCCCGCAGCACCAGCTGGTCGCCGGGCATCACCGGGCGCTTGAAGCGCACGTTGTCGCTGCCGACCAGGTAGTAGACGTAACCGTCGGCGGGCAGCTTGTTGACGGTCTTGAAGCCGAGGATGCCGCAGGCCTGGGCCAGGGCCTCGATCACCAGCACCCCGGGCATGATCGGGTGGTGGGGGAAGTGACCATTGAAGAACGGCTCGTTGATGCTCACATTCTTGTAGGCGACGATGGATTCGCCAAGGGCAAGCTCCGTCACCCGGTCCACCAGCAGGAAAGGATAGCGGTGGGGCAGATACTCCCGAATCTCGTTGATGTCCATTACCATCGTTACGACCTCTGAAATGACGAAATGCCCGCGTCGGATGCGGGCACGAGCCGGCGGCCTCGGCCGTCGGGCAGGCGGTGGATTATAACGCCCCCTGCAATGCTCACAACTGCGTGCTCTCAACCACCGGGCCCTCGATCGCAGCGGCCTCACTCGCCGCGACGGGACTTCTCCAGCCTGGCCAGGCGCTTGGCGAGGTCGTCGAGCTGCTTGAAGCGCACCGCATTCTTGCGCCACTGGGCATTCTTCATCGCCCCCGTGCCCGACGAATAGACGCCGGGTTCGAGGATCGAGTTGGTCACCAGGCTCATGCCGGTGACCTGCACCCCGTCGACGATGGTGAGATGGCCCGAGAGCCCCACGCCACCGCCGAGCATGCAGTGCTTCCCCACCCGGGTGGAACCGGCGATCCCCACGCAGCCGGCCAGGGCGCTATGATCACCGATCTGCACGTTGTGGGCGATCTGCACCTGGCTGTCGATCTTGACATCGCTGCCGATGACGGTGTCGCCCAGCGCCCCGCGGTCGATGCTCGAGCAGCTGCCCACCTCGACGTCGTCGCCCAGCACCACTCCGCCGAGCTGGGCGATCTTGTGCCAGCGCGCCCCGTCGTGGGCGAAGCCGAAGCCGTCGCCGCCGATCACGCAGCCACTGTGCAGGATGGCCCGTGCCCCGATCACCACGCCGTGGCAGACGGTGACGTTGGCGTGCAACCGCGACCCCGCGCCGATGCACGAGTCGGCGCCGATTACGCACCCCGGGCCGACCACCACGTCGTCACCGAGTATCGCCCCGGCCTCGATGACGGCATTGGCGCCGATCTCGACGCGCTCCCCGAGGGTGGCGCTCGGCTCCACCACCGCCGACGGATGCACCCCGCCCGGCGTGCGGCTGGCCAAGGGGTCGAAGAGGCGCGACAGGGCCGCATAGCCCAGATAGGGGTTGGCCAGTTCGAGCCGGGGCACCGGACACTCCTCGCCCAGCTCCGGCGCGAGCAGCACCGCCGCGGCACGGGTGTCCGACAGGTCCTTGAGATAGGCACGATTGGCCAGGAAGGCGACCTGGTCGGGACCGGCGTCCCTGAGGGTGGCCAGGCCGTTTACCCGCCGGTCGGCATCGCCGACCAGTCGGGCGTCGAGTCGCTCGGCGAGTTCGCCAAGGGTGAACGTCGGGGCGTCTGGATGCGTCATGGGGGACCTGATCCGGTTGGGCCGCCCGCTCAGAAGAGCGAGTTGAGGATCTGGGTCACCTCGCCGGTCAGATCCGGCAGGTCACGGTCGGCATGCAGCACCCCCTGGGGGTCCACCAGCACCTCGACACCATGACGCTCGATGACCTGATCCACGGCCTGCTCGAGCTTGGGCTCGGCCTCCTGCAGGAACTGCTGCTCGGCCTGCTGCTGGGCCTGCATGATCTGCTGGCGCAACTGGTCGAACTCGGCCCCCTTCTCCTGGAACTCCTGGACAGTCGACTGACGGTCGGCCTCGGACATCAGCTCGCCTTCCTGCTGCAGGCGTTGCTGCATCTGCTGCAGCTCCTGCCCCAGCGACTGGGCCTGCTGCTGCTGGCCGCCGATGCGGCTCTCCAGGTCGCTCATCGAGCGCTGGGCCGCCTCGGTCTCCATCAGCGCACGGCGCCAGTCCAGCATGGCCACCTCGGCGGCCTGGGCCGGCAAGGCGAGAGCAGCGAGCAGTAACAGGCTGAGGGCGGCGGTCAAGTGGCGCATGGTCTTGCTCCTTGCAGGGCTCGATCAGAAGGTCTGGCCGAGCGAGAACTGGAAGAACTGGGTATCGTCGCCGCTCTCGTCGTTGAGCGGCTCGGCGATGCTGAAGGTCAACGGCCCCACCGGGGTCAGCCAGGAGAGCCCGATGCCCACGCTGTAACGCAACTCGCCCAGGTCGACGCCGGAGCTGCAGTTGGAGTCGCCGCTTGTGGTGGCGTAGCAATCCGTGAGGAAGGTATTGCCGCCGTCCAGGAACAACGAGGTCTGGATCGAGCGGCGGTCCTCGATGAAGGGCAGCGGGAAGAGCAGCTCGGCGCTGCCCAGCAGCATCACGTTGCCGCCCAGGGTACGGTCGCGCCCCCCTTCGGCGGGCGGGGTGGTGCGCGGCCCCAGGGTATTGGCGGTGAAGCCGCGCACCGAGCCGAGGCCGCCGGCGAAGAAGTTCTCGTAGAAGGGGTAGGGATCGCTGCCGACGCTGTCGGCATAGCCCACCTCGCCGCTGAACTTCAGTGCCCAGTCATGGGTCTCGGTGAGCGGGAAGAGGTGGCGGGCCTGGGCGCGCAGCTTGTAGTACTCGGCGTCGCTGCCCGGCACCGCGGTCTCCAGCGACAGGCGCTGGTAGTTGCCGGCGGTGGGCATGATGCCGCGGTTGAGGTTGTTGCGGGTCCAGCTGGCGGTCAGCTTGAGGCTCTGGGCATCGGCGCCCTGGTCCTCGACGTACCGCTGGATCTCCTGGGCGGTGTCGTTGAAGGTCTTGACCGTCAGGTCCTCCACCGCGGCGCCGAAGTTGAGCCGCGTCAGCTCGTTGATCGGGTAGCCGAAGTTGATGCCACCGCCGTAGGCGTCGGTGGAGAAGGTGGAGATGTCGGAGTCCTCGTAGTCGGTCTCGCGGTAGAAGAGGTTGTAGCCGCGCGAGATGCCGTCCAGGGTCCAGTAGGGATCGGTGAAGCCGAAGTTGAGGCTGGTGAAGGTGTCGCTGCGCTGGGCGCCGATGTTCACCCGGTTGCCGGTCCCGAGGAAGTTGTTCTGGGCCAGTGACGCACCGTAGATCACGCCGGCACTCTGGGAGAAACCGATGCTCGCCGAGATCGACCCCGAGGGCTGCTCCTCGACGGTATAGGTCACGTCGAGCTTGTCCGGCTCGCCGGCCACCGGCTGGGTCTCGACATCGACCTGGCGGAAGAAGCCGAGGCGCTCGAGGCGCTGGCGCGACTGGCTGATCGACTGGGTGGAGGCCGGCGCCCCCTCCAGTTGGATCATCTCGCGGCGCAGCACCTCGTCCTGGGTGGTGGTGTTGCCGATGAAGTTGATGCGGCGCACATAGGCACGCTGGCCGGCATCCACCCGGAAGGTGAGATTCACGGTGTCGCCGTCGGCGGCGATCTCCGGCACGCCGTCGACGTTGGCGAAGGCGAAGCCCTCGGCCCCCAGGCGCGAGCGCAGCGCCTCGGCGGAGGCGGTGACGTCGCTGCGCGAGAAGATCTCGCCGCGCTCCACCTGGAGCAGCTCGCGGGCCTCACGTTCGGCGATCTGCAGGTCACCGACGAAGCGGATGTCACCCAGGCGGTACTGGCGACCCTCGTCGACGTTGACGGTGATGAATATCCGCGACTTGTCGGGACTGATCGAGACCTGGGTGGAGGTGATGGCGAAGTTGACGTAGCCCCGGTCCAGGTAGAAGGAACGCAGTCGCTCCAGGTCACCCGCCAGCGCTTCGCGGGAGTACTCGTCCCGGGAGAACCAGCCGAAGATGCGTCCCGGGCGGTCGTTGAGCTCGAAGACATCACGCAGGGTGTCGTCGTCGAAGTCCCGGTTGCCGACGATGTTGATCTGGCGGATCCGGGCCACCGCGCCCTCGTTGATGTCGATGTCGACCCGCACCCGGCCCTCGTCGATCTCCTCGACGCTGGCATCGATGCGCGCGCTGTAGCGGCCCTGCCCCTGGTAGACGCCCTCGAGCTCACGCTGGATCTCCTCCAGGGTGGAGAGCTGCAGGACCTGGCCTTCGGCCAGGCCGGCCTCCTCGAGGCCACGGCGCAGTTCGTCGTCGCCGATCTGACGGTTGCCGGTGATGTTGAGGCGAGTGATGGTGGGGCGCTCGACCACCTGGATGATCAGGACATTGCCGTCACGGGCGAGCTGGATATCATCGAATAGACCGGTGGCGAAGAGACTGCGCGTCGCCTCCGCCAGCTCACGGTCATCCACGCGATCGCGGGCGCTGACAGGAAAGGCATTGAACACGGAGGCCGCGGAAACCCGCTGCAGTCCTTCCACCCGAATATCGGAAACTTCGAAAGGTTCTGCCTGGGCCAGGGAAGCCCCGGCGAGCAGTAATACCGCCAATCCGATGGTCTTGATTTTCATGCAGTCGATTCGCTCGCGTTGATCTGCCAATCCTGTCCAGACAGGCACCTTATACATTTGTGCGGGTAACTGACAAGGTTGGAGACCGGGCCCCACCTCCTTGTGCCGCCCACGCGTTCGCACGCTACCAGAGTCGCATCAGGTCGAAGTAGACCGCCATCAGCATGAGGGTGCCGACCAGCGCCAGGCCGATGCGCAACCCGATGGCCTGAGTCTTCTCCGACACCGGCCGGCCGCGCACGACTTCGACGAAATAGTAGAGCAGATGGCCACCATCCAGTACCGGGATGGGCAGCAGGTTGAGCACCGCCAGGCTGATCGACAGGTAGGCCAGGAAGCTGACGAAGCTCTCGAGTCCGGTGCGCGCCGTGTCGCCGGCCACCCGGGCGATGGTGATCGGCCCCGAGAGATTGGTCGGCGAGATCAACCCGACCAGCATCTTGCGGATCGCCCCCAGGGTCAGCACCGTCATCTCGCCGGTGCGCGACACGGCCTGGCCGACCGCCGCCACCGGCCCGTAGCGGATCTCGCGGCGGTACTCCTCGGGCCACTCCACCGGCTCGACACCGGCCCCGATGTAGCCGATGGAGGCCCCCCCATCCAGCTCGTTGCGCCCCGGGGTAATGGACAGCTCGAGCCGCTCCCCGTCGCGCAGCACCTCCAGCGACAGGGTCGCGCCGGGACTGGCCCGGACGATGTCGACGAAGTGCATCCAGTCGTCCACCGGGGTACCGTCCACCGCGACGACCTCGTCGCCCGGCTCGAGCCCGGCCGCGGCGGCAGCCTCGCCGTCGACGACCTGGCCGAGCACCGCCGGGAAGGACGGGCGCCAGGGCGTCACGCCCAGGCTCGGCAGGGGCTGGGGCGGGTCCTGGCGCACCAGCCAGTTTTCCACCGGCAGGCGGTGCTCGCGGGCCTCGCGGGTGGCGTCGTCGCGGGCATCGACGCTGAGCTCGCCGCTGGCACCGATGGCCGCGATCAGCTTGAGGTTGATCTCGTCCCAGGAGCGCACCGCCTGCCCCTGTACCGCGGTGATCTCCTGGCCGGGGCGCAGGCCGCCGCGATCCGCGGGGGAGTCGGGCGTGACCGCCCCGATCACGGGGGCCACCGTGGTGGTACCGGCCACGAACAGCGCCCAGTAGGCGACGATGGCGAGCAGGAAGTTGGCTAGCGGACCGGCGGCGACGATGGCGATGCGCTGCCACACCGTCTTGCGGTTGAAGGCCCGGTCGAGCTGATCGGCGGGCACCGGGGCCTCGCGCTCGTCGAGCATCTTGACGTAGCCGCCGAGCGGGATCGCGGCCACGGCGAACTCGGTCCCGTGGCGGTCGACGCGGGACCAGATCGGCTTGCCGAAGCCCACCGAGAAGCGCAACACCTTGACGCCACAGCGCCGCGCCACCCAGAAGTGGCCGTACTCATGGAAGGTGATCAGCAGGCCCAGCACCACGATGACGGCCAGCACGTTCTGGATCAGACCCAAGGCGGTCTCCTGTCAGGTTGCCATGTTAGAGTCGCATCAGCGACGGTCCAGCCAGTGATGCGCCGCCTGGCGAGCGCGCGCGTCGGCCTCGAGAACCGTCGCCAGGTCGGCGGCCGCTTCCACCGGCCGGGCATCCCGCACCCGGGCCACCAGCTCGCCGATCCCGGTGAAGCCGAGCCGGCCCTCGAGGAAGGCCTCCACGGCCACCTCGTTGGCGGCGTTGAGCACCGCCGGGGCCGTGCCGCCGGCGGCCATCGCCTCGCGCGCCAGCCGCAGGCAGGGAAAGGCCGCCTCGTCCGGCGCCTCGAAGTCGAGCCGCGCCACCGCGAACAGGTCCAGCGCCCCGACGCCGGCGTCGATGCGCTCCGGCCAGGCCAGCCCGAAGGCGATCGGCGTGCGCATGTCCGGGTTGCCCAGCTGGGCCAGCACCGAGCCGTCGGCGTAGGCGGCCATGGAGTGAACCACGCTCTGCGGATGCACCACCACCTGCACCTGCTCGGGGCGAGCATCGAACAGCCAGCACGCCTCGATCAACTCCAGGCCCTTGTTCATCAGGGTGGCGCTGTCCACCGAGATCTTGCGCCCCATCGACCAGTTGGGGTGGGCGCACGCCTGTTCGGGGGTCACCGTCGCCAGCTCGGCGCGGGACCAGCCACGAAAGGGGCCGCCCGAGGCGGTCAACAGCAGCCGGGTGACCCCGTGGCGCCCCAGACCACCGCGATGCTCGGCTGGTAGACACTGATAGATGGCATTATGTTCGGAATCGATGGGCAACAGGGCCGCCCCGGAGCCGGCCACGGCGTCCATGAACAGCGCCCCGGACATCACCAGCGCCTCCTTGTTGGCCAGAAGCACGCGCTTGCCGGCGCGTACCGCGGCCAGGGTCGGCAGCAGGCCGGCGGCACCGACGATGGCCGACATCACCACGTCCACCTCACCGGCCTCGGCCACCTCGACCAGGGCCTCGCTGCCGGCGCGGACCTCGGTGGTCAGCCCCGACTCCCGGAGCCGCTCGCGCAGCCAGACAGCATCCACCTCGGACGCCAGCACGGCCTGCGCGGGGCGATGTCGACGACACGCGACCAGCAGCGCCTCGCGGGAGCGGTGGGCCGTCAGGGCATGGACCCGGTAGCGTTCGGGATGACGGGCGATCACGTCCAGGGTGCTCGCTCCGATGGAACCGGTGGCCCCCAGCACGGTCACCGTCCGGGGCGTGCTGGCGCTGGTGACCATCTACAGGGCTCCCAGGTAGAACAGCGCGAACAGCGGCAAGGCGGCGGTCAGGCTGTCGATACGATCGAGCACGCCGCCGTGGCCGGGCAGCAGGTGACTGGAATCCTTGATGCCACGGTGGCGCTTCAGCATGCTCTCGAGCAGGTCGCCCAGCACCGAGGCCAGGGCCACCACCAGGGTCACCACCACCAACAGCAGGCCTCGGTCGGCTCCCAGCCCCTGCCAGAGGGCGAAGATCATCGCCAGGGCCGCGGCGGCGGCGAGGCCACCGCCCACCCCTTCCCAGCTCTTGCCGGGGCTGACCCTCGGCGCCAGCTTGCGTCGGCCGAAGGCACGGCCGGCGAAGTAGGCGCCGATATCGGCACACCATACCAGCAGCAGCACGAACAGCAGCCAGACGGCACCGGAGTCGCGGAGCACGTTGAGGCCGACCCACGCCGGCAGCAACACCCAGAGCCCCATCGCCAGCCGCCGCATCGTGCCCCCCCACTGCTCGAGCCCCTCGGGGTAGCGGGTGATCCAGTAGAGATTGACCAACCAGCCCACCGCGCCCAGCCATAGCGGCCAGGCGGCCAGGGCGGCACCCATCAGCCACAGCAGCGCCATCAGCACCGCCAGGCCGGCGACCAGGGCGAGACGCCGCTCACGCGCCGCGACCCCGGCCAGGTTGGTCCACTCCCAGCCGGCGAGCAGCACGATGATGGCGGTGAAGAGGGCGAAGGCACCTCCCTGCAGGCCGAACAGACCGGCCAGCATCAGCGGCGCCAGCCAGGCGGCGGTGATGATCCGTTGTCTAAGCACCCTGCGCCTCGATCTGCTCGTCGGTCATCCCGAAGCGGCGCTGACGACGCTGGAAGTCGGCCAGCGCCAGGTCGAAGGCTGCGGCATCGAAGTCGGGCCACAGCAGCGGCGTGAAGTGAAGTTCGGCATAGGCCATCTGCCACAGCAGAAAGTTGGAGATGCGCTGTTCGCCGCTGGTGCGGATGCAGAGATCCACCGGGGCGTCGCCGGCCAGGCAGACCTCGCGATCGAGGGCATGCTCGTCGATCGCCGACGGCTCGAGCTCGCCGGCGGCGACCCGCTCGGCGAGGCGCCGTGCCGCACCGGCGATGTCCCAGCGCCCGCCATAGTTGGCGGCGATCACCAGGTGCATGCGGGTGTTGTCGCGGGTCTTGTCCTCGGCCTTCGCGATGTACTTCTGGATCGAGTCGGAGAAGGCCGTGCGGTCGCCGATCACCGAGAGGCGGATGCCGTTGTCGTGAAGCTTCCTGACCTCGCGCTTGAGCGCCATCAGGAATAGCTCCATCAGGGCGCTCACCTCGGCCTTGGGGCGCTTCCAGTTCTCGCTGGAGAAGGCGAACAGGGTCAGGGTCTCGATGTCGCGCTCGACGGCACGGCGGATCACCGCGCGTACCGCCTCGACGCCGGCGCGATGGCCGCGCACACCGGAGAGCCCCCGGGCCTTCGCCCAGCGGTTGTTGCCGTCCATGATGATGGCCACATGACGTGGCACCCCACCCTCGGGGGCTGCACGGTCGCTGTCCCCGGGGCGGGGCTTGGGAGGCTGCGGTGACGTCATGATGTCTCGCGTAGGGATGTGCCGGGCCGGGCGTGCCCTCTTCTTCTCGGCGCACCAGGGCCGTGAGGAGAGGGCCGCCCGACCACCCTCAGACCTGCATCAGGTCCTGTTCCTTGGATTCCAGCGTCTTGTCGATCTCGGCGATGTACTTGTCGGTCAGCTTCTGGATCGCCTCCTCGGCCTGATGCTGCTCGTCCTCGGTGATCTCCTTCTCCTTGAGCAGCGCCTTGATGTCACCGTTGGCATCGCGGCGCACGTTGCGCACCGCCACCCGGGCGTGCTCGGCCTCCTGGCGGGCCTGCTTGATGTAGCCCTTGCGGGTCTCCTCGGTCAGCATCGGCATCGGCACGCGGATGTTGTTGCCGGCAGTCGAGGGGTTCAGGCCGAGATCGGAGGTCATGATCGCCTTCTCGATCTTGGGCACCATGTTCTGCTCCCAGGGCACCACCGAGAGGGTGCGCGCATCCTCGGTGTTGATGTTCGCCACCTGGTTGAGCGGCACCTGGGTGCCGTAGTACTCCACGGTCACCGAGTCCAGGATGCTGGAGTGCGCACGCCCGGTGCGGATCTTGTTCAGGTTGCCATGAAGGGCCTCGAGGCTCTTCTTCATGCGGGATTCCGCATCCTTCTTGATGTCATTGATCACGTTGTCAGCCTCTGTCTATCAGCGTGCCTTCCTCGCCGCCCACCACCAGATTGAGCAGGGCGCCCGGCTTGTTCATGTTGAAGACCCGAACCGGCATATCATGGTCCCGCACCAGGCAGATGGCGGTCAAATCCATCACTCCGAGCTTCTGATCGAGGGCGTCGTCATAGCTCAACTGGTCATACTTCACCGCGTCGGCGAACTTGACCGGGTCCTTGTCGTAGACCCCGTCGACCTTGGTGGCCTTGACCACCACGTCGGCATCGATCTCGATGCCGCGCAGGCAGGCCGCCGAGTCGGTGGTGAAGAAGGGATTGCCGGTGCCGGCGGAGAACAATACCACGTCCCCCGAGGTGAGATAGCGGATGGCGGTACGCCGGTCATAGTGCTCCACCACGCCACTCATGGGAATCGCCGACATCACCCGTGAGCGAATGTTGGAGCGTTCCAGGGCGTCGCGCATGGCCAGGGCGTTCATCACCGTGGCCAGCATGCCCATGTGGTCGCCGGTGACCCGGTCCATGCCGGCCTCGTTGAGGGCGGCGCCGCGGAACAGGTTGCCGCCGCCGATCACGATACCGACCTGGACCCCGATGCCGACCAACTGTCCGATCTCCAGCGCCATGCGGTCGAGCACCTTGGGATCGATGCCGAAGTCGTGTTCGCCCATCAGCGCCTCTCCGGAAAGCTTGAGCAGGATGCGCTTGTACTTCGACTTCTCCGAGCGGGACTTGTCCGCACGCGAGGACTCGGCCTTGGGCGGGCGATCGACCGATATGTCGGCATGATCGGATGTGGGCATGGCGTCTCTCCCTGGGTCGTCAGCAATGGGCTTCAACGATGGCCGGATCCACCGGCCGGATACGCGATGGCGTGCGCTTGCGCGCACGCCATCGACGAACTGGAACCTGTGACCTCAGCTGCGCTTGGCCTGTTCCATCACTTCCTTGGCGAAGTCGACCTCTTCCTTCTCGATGCCCTCGCCCACCTCGAAGCGGGTGAAGCCGATCACCTCGCCACCGGCCGCCTTGACGAACTCGGCGACGCTCTGGTTCGGGTCCTTGACGAAGGGCTGCTCGGTCAGGCTGTTCTCGGCCAGGTACTTCTTCAGGCGGCCCTGGACCATCTTCTCGGCGATCTGCTCGGGCTTGCCGGCCATGTCGGGCTGGGCGAGGATGATCGCCTTCTCCTGATCGAGCTGCTCCTGGGGCATGTCCTCGGGACGCGCCACGGCCGGGTTGATGGCGGCGACGTGCATGGCGACGTCCTTGGCCACCTCGGCGTTGCCGCCCTTGAGCACGGTCAGCACGCCGATGCGACCGCCGTGGACGTACTCGCCCACCAGGCCACCGTCACCGGCTTCGACCACGACGCAGCGACGCACGCCGATGTTCTCGCCGATCTTCTGCACCAGCTGCTCGCGGGCGGTCTCGAGCTCACCGGCCATGACCGCGGCCACGTCCTCGCTCTTGGCGGCGAAGAAGGCATCGGCGATCCGGTCGGCGAAGGCCTTGAAGTTGTCGTCGCGGGCGACGAAGTCGGTCTCGGAGTTGATCTCGACCATCACGCCGTAGCTGCCGTCGCCAGCCACGCGGGTCACGACGGTGCCTTCGGCGGCGGTACGGCCGGCCTTCTTGGCGGCCTTGAGACCGGAGCTCTTGCGCAGGTTCTCGATGGCGACCTCGATGTCACCGTCGGCCTCGGTGAGGGCCTTCTTGCATTCCATCATGCCGAGCCCGGTACGCTCGCGCAGTTCCTTGACCTGGGAGGCGCTGATAGCTGCCATGGGTTTCACCTCTGAGTGTTGTTGCCTGGCCGGACCCGTCTGTCGTCGAGAGTCCGGCAAAAGTCTGCCCTGGGGAAAAAAAGGGGGCCAGGGCCCCCTTTCGTCCAACCGGCGATTCCGGCGCAGCCGGGGCAGCGGGCACCGCGACGCCGGCCGGACGGGCCGCGATCACTCGGCGGCGCTGTCGCTTTCCTGGGCCACCTCGTCGGTCACCTCGACGAACTCGTCGGGGCGACCTTCCTTCGCACGACCGCAAGCGTCGGCGATGGCCTTGACGTAGATCTGGATGGCGCGGATGGAGTCATCGTTGCCGGGGATCACGTAGTCGACACCGTCCGGATCCGAGTTGGTATCCACCACCCCGATGACCGGAATGCCCAGCTTGTTCGCCTCGTTGATGGAGATGCGCTCGTGGTCGACGTCGATCACGAACAGGGCGTCGGGAAGGCCACCCATCTCCTTGATGCCGCCGATGGAACGCTCGAGCTTGTCCTGCTCGCGGGTCGCCATCAGGACTTCCTTCTTGGTCAGCTTCTCGAAGGTACCGTCCTCGCGCATCGCCTCGAGGTCACGCAGGCGCTTGATCGACTGACGGATGGTCTTGTAGTTGGTCAACATGCCGCCGAGCCAGCGGTGGTTGACGAACGGCTGGCCGACGCGGTTGGCCTCTTCCTTGATGATCTTGCTCGCGCTGCGCTTGGTGCCGACGAACATGATCTTGTTGTTGGCCGCGGCCATCTTCTCGACCACGTCGATCGCCTCGTTGAGGGCCGGCAGGGTGTGCTCGAGGTTGATGATGTGGATCTTGTTGCGGGCGCCGAAGATGAACTTGCTCATCTTCGGGTTCCAGTACTTGGTCTGGTGACCGAAATGAGCGCCTGCCTTCAGCAGGTCACGCATGTTGACGTGTGCCATGGATGACTCCTGGAAAATCGGGTTAGGCCTCCACGCACCCCATGGATCCGACCGCCGGGCCACTGTGATGGCCACGGCAGCACCCGGGACCATGTGCCGGTGCATGTGTGTTTTCAAGGCGTTGCTTTGCATTGCGCCGTCGCTGCCGCTGCCCCCCCGGCACGCCTGGCCAGCGGACTGGACAGAAGATGGCACGGCAGGGCACAGCGATTGCAGGAAAGCGCGCAGCTTTATACCATGGATCGACTCCGAGATGAAGTCGCCCGACGCCGTTCGTGCCCGCCGACGCCGGGCGCCCCACCCTGACCCGAGAATCCATGAACGTTCCCATCAAGACGCCCGACGAGATCGAGAAGATGCGCGAGGCCGGTCGCCAGGCCGCCAGTGTGCTGGAGATGATCGGCCCCCATGTGACGGCCGGCGTCAGTACCGGCGAGCTCGACCGCCTCTGCCACGACTACATCGTCCACGAGCTCGGCTCCACCCCGGCCCCGCTCGACTATCACGGCTTCCCCAAGTCGATCTGCACCTCCATCAACCACGTGGTCTGCCACGGCATCCCCGATGACGCCAAGAAGCTCAGGAAGGGCGACATCATGAACATCGACATCACCGTGAAGACGGCCGACGGCTATCATGGCGACTGCAGCAAGATGTTCATCATCGGCGAGAGCATCCAGGGCGAGCGACTGTGCCGCGTCACCCAGGAGTGCCTCTACCACAGCATCGCCCTGGTGCGCCCCGGGGTGCGCCTCTCCGAACTCGCAAGGGCCATCCAGCACCACGCCGAGGCCAACGGTTACTCGGTGGTGCGCGACTTCTGCGGCCACGGCATCGGCGCCACCTTCCACGAGGAACCCCAGGTGCTGCACTACGACGGCTATGCCCCCGAGGCCGATATCGAGCTCGCCGCCGGCATGTGCTTCACCATCGAGCCGATGATCAACGTCGGTTCCTACAAGACCAAGGTGCTGCGCGACGGCTGGACCGCGGTGACCCGCGACAAGAGCCTCTCCGCCCAGTGGGAACATACCCTGCTGGTCACCGAGACCGGGGTCGAGGTGCTCACCGCCCGTGGCGAGGAAGACTTCGCCTTCCTCGAGCGCTGAGCGACATGCTGCTGCACCACTACCGCTTCGAACCCGACGAGACGCTGTTCGACGTCACCCGCTTCCGCGAGGAGCTCGCCGGGAGCCGCTCGCCCATCGCCCCCTTCAAGGCGGCGCTGCGCGAGATCCAGGCGCGGCTCGATGGACGCTTCCGCGCCGGCGCCGACATCCGCGACCTGATCCACGGCCGGGCCTGGTGCCTCGACCGGCTGCTGGCGGTGGCCTGGGAGCAGCATGAGTGGCCCGACGAGGGCATCGCGCTGCTCGCCGTGGGCGGCTATGGCCGCGGCGAGCTGCACCCCTGTTCCGACGTCGACCTGCTGCTGCTGCTCGAGGGGGACGATGACAGGCCATACCGCGAGCCATTGACGGCCTTCATCACCTTCCTGTGGGACATCGGCCTGGAGATCGGCCACAGCGTGCGCTCGCTGGCCGACTGCGAGCGCGAGGCCGAAGCCGACGTCACGGTGATCACCAACTTGCTGGAGTCGCGCACCCTGGCCGGCCCCGAGCGGCTGCGCGAGGCGATGCAGGCACGCCTGACCACCGACCGGCTGTGGCCCGCCGACCGCTTCTTCGAGGCCAAGTGGCAGGAGCAGATCACCCGTCACTACCGCTACAACAACTCCGAGTATCACCTCGAGCCCAACATCAAGAGCTCGCCCGGCGGACTGCGCGACATCCAGATGATCGGCTGGGTGGCCAAGCGCCACTTCGGCAGCGAGCGCTACGAGGACCTCGTCGCCAACGGCTTCATGAACGATGCCGAACTGCGCATCCTCAGCCAGGGCCAGGCCTTCCTGTGGCAGGTCCGCTACGCCCTGCACATGCTCACCGGGCGTGCCGAGGACCGCCTGCTGTTCGACCACCAGCGCACCATCGCCGAGCTGTTCGGCTTCCGCGACACCCCGGAGCGCCTCGCCGTCGAGCAGTTCATGAAGCGCTATTACCGTCACGTCACGGCGCTCGCGGGGCTCAACGACATGCTGCTGCAGCACTTCGACGAGGCGATCCTGCGCGCCGGCGAGGAGCTCGCCACGGTGCCGCTCAACGACCGCTTCGAGATCAAGGGCGGCTACATCCAGGCGCGCACGCGCAGCGTCTTCCGCCATCGCCCGTCGGCGCTGCTCGAGCTCTTCCTGCTGATGGCCGAGCATCCGGAGATCGAGGGGGTGCGGGCGGATACCATCCGGCTGATCCGCGACCATCGCCACCTGATCGACGATCTCTACCGCGACGACGTGCGCCACCAGAGCCTGTTCATGACACTGCTGCGCTCCGGCGGCAACGTCGCCCGCCAGCTGCGGCGCATGAATCGCTACGGCGTGCTCGGCAAGTATCTGCCGGAGTTCGGTCGTGCCGTGGGGCTGATGCAGCACGACCTCTTCCATGTCTATACCGTCGACGCCCACACCCTGCGCCTGCTCAAGTTCATCCACGGCTTCCGCAAGCCCGAGGCCCGCGACGAGTTCCCGGTGGCGGCGGCGTTGATCCACCAGCTGCCCAAGCTGGAGCTGCTGTGGATCGCCGGGCTCTACCACGATATCGGCAAGGGCCGCGGCGGCGACCATTCGCAGATCGGCGCCCGGGACGTCGAGGCCTTCGCCGAGCGCCACGGCCTCTCGCCGCGTGACACCCGCCTGGTCAGCTGGTTGGTGGAGCACCACCTGACCATGTCGATGGTCGCCCAGAAGCGCGACATCACCGACCCGGACGTGATCGCCGACTTCGCCCGCATCGTCGGCGACGAGACCCGGCTCGACTATCTCTACGTGCTCACCGTGGCCGATATCAACGCCACCAACCCCACCCTGTGGAACGGCTGGCGCGCCACCCTGCTGCGCCAGCTGCATGCCGAGACCAAGCGCGCCCTGCGTCGCGGCCTGGAGAACCCCCTGGAGCGCGACGACTGGGTGCAGGAGACGCGCAGCGAGGCACGCTCGCTGCTCGCCGTGGTGGGTGCCGACATGGACCGGGTCGACCGGCTGTGGGAGTCGCTGGGCGAGGACTACTTCCTGCAGTACGCGCCCAGCGAGATCGTCTGGCAGACGCAGGGGATTCTGGCCCACGGTGGCTCGGACCTGCCGCTGATCCTGATCAACGCCCCCACCGAGGACATGGCCGAGGGCGGTACCAAGCTGTTCATCCATACGCGTTCGGTGAACGATCTCTTCGCCGCCACCGCCGCCGCCCTGGACCAGCTGGGCCTCTCCATCCACGACGCCCGCATCGCCACCTCGAGCAACGACTGGACGCTCAACACCTTCATCGTGCTCGACGACCATGGCCTGGCGATCCGCGACCCCGCCCGCATCGAGGCGATTCGCGCCCACTTGGTCGAGGAACTCGACGACCCCGAGGACTACCCGCAGATCGTCACCCGCCACACCCCGCGCCAGCTCAAGCACTTCCGGGTCCCCACCGAGGTGATCATCGAGCAGGACCCGGCCAACGAGCGCACCATGCTCGAACTCACCGCCCCCGACCGCCCCGGCTTGCTGGCCCGGGTCGGGCGCATCTTCATGGAGCAGGACATCGCGCTCTCGGCGGCCAAGATCGCCACCCTGGGCGAGCGGGTCGAGGACGTCTTCTTCATCACCGACAAGGCCGGCGACCCGCTCACCGACCCCGAGCGCCAGGCCCGCCTGCGCGAGCGACTGGTGGAAGTGCTGGATGTTTCCGGTTGAGCCGTTTGAGGCCATCCGGCGCCTTCCCTATAATCAAGCCCCTTTCGACCACGACAACGACGCCCGAGGCCACGGCCGGCGAGGCGCGCCTGGACGCCCATGAACCCCGATCTCGACGCCCTCAAGCCCTACCCCTTCGAGAAGCTCGCCGCCCTCAAGGCCGGCGTGACCCCACCCGAGGGGCTGACCCATATCCCGCTGACCATCGGCGAGCCCCAGCACGCCCCCTACCCGGCCGCGCTGGCGACCCTCGTCGAGCACCAGGCCGACTTCGCCCGCTATCCGGCCACCGCCGGGCTTCCCGAGCTGCGCGCCGCCATCGCCGGCTGGGCGACCCGGCGCTTCGGGCTCGCGGGCCTCGACCCCGAGCGCCAGGTGCTGCCGGTGAACGGCACCCGCGAGGCGATCTTCGCCTTCGTCCAGGCCGCACTCGACCGCAGCCGCCCGGCCCGGGTGGCGGTGCCCAACCCCTTCTACCAGATCTACGAGGGGGCCACGCTGCTGGCCGGCGGCGAGCCGCTCTATCTGGACTGCACCGCCGGAAACGGCTTTCGCCCCGACTTCGACGCCGTGCCCGCCGAGACCTGGCGCGAGGTGCAGGTCGTGTTCCTCTGCTCGCCGGGCAACCCCACCGGGGCGGTGACGCCGCTGGCCGAGTTCCGCACGCTGATCGAACTGGCCGACGAACACGACTTCCTCATCGCCTCCGACGAGTGCTACTCCGAGCTCTACCTGGACGAGGCGACCCCGCCGCCCGGGCTGCTGGAGGCCTGCACGGCGCTGGGCCGCCACGACTACCGGCGCTGCCTGGTGTTCCACTCGCTCTCCAAGCGCTCCAACCTGCCCGGGTTGCGCTCCGGCTTCGTGGCCGGCGATGCGGCACTGATCGCCCCCTTCAAGCGCTATCGCACCTACCACGGCTGCGCCATGTCGCTGCCGCTGCAGCACGCCTCGATCGCCGCCTGGAACGACGAGGCCCATGTGCGGACCAACCGGGATGCCTACCGCGAGAAGTTCGCCGCCGTGACCGAGATCCTCGCCCCGGTGATAGACTTCCCCGCCCCCGAGGCAGGCTTCTACCTGTGGCCGGCGGTGCCGGACGGCGATGACGAGGCCTTCACCCGGGCGCTCTATGCCGAGGAGCATGTCAGCGTGCTGCCCGGTTCGTACATGGGTCGCGACGGCGCCGATGGCATCAACCCCGGCCACGGCCGGCTGCGCCTGGCGCTGGTGGCCGATCGAGACGCCACCGTCGAGGCGGCCCGGCGCCTCCGTCGTTTCATCGAGAGGAGCGCATGATGCTGACGCTGTACGTGATCAAGAGCTGCGACACCTGCCGCCGGGCACGCAAGGCACTGGACGGCAAGGGCATTCCCTACCAGGTCCATGACCTGCGCGAGGACGGCCTCTCCGCGGCCCTGCTCGAGCACATTCTGGGGAAGGTGCCGGTGATGACGCTGCTCAACCGACGCAGCACGACCTGGCGCAACCTGGATGAGGCCGACAGGGCCGGCATCGACGCCAACAAGGCGCGTCGCCTGATGATGGCACACCCGACACTGCTCAAGCGTCCGCTGCTCGACACCGGCGACGAGATCCGCGTCGGCTACCGTGACGGCGACTACGACGACCTTTCCCCCATTTGACGGGCATTTCCACTGAGACGAGGATCCCCCCATGCTGAGCTTTGCACTCGGAATCGGCACCCAGAACACCCAGGGTGACTGGCTCGATATCTACTATCCGGCGCCCCTGCTCAACCCCGCCCCCGCCCTGGTCGAAGCCGCCGGCAAGGCCCTGGATGCCCCCGCCGGCAATGCCGCCGTGAGCTTCCTGCCCGAGCAGTGCGGCGACCTGGCCGCGGCGCTCAGGACCGCCGGCCAGCCGGAGCAGGCCGAGCTCGCCGAGGCCCTGGCGGCGAGCCAGCGCCCGCTGGTGGCCATGTTCCTGGCCGAGGACACTCCGCCCCAGAGTGCGCCGGAGGTCTACCTCAAGCTGCACCTGCTCTCCCATCGCCTGGTCAAGCCCCATGGCGTCGACCTCACCGGCATGTTCGGCCTGCTGCGCAACGTCGCCTGGTCCAGCGAGGGCCCCATCGACATCGAGGAGCTGCCGGCACGGCGCCTGCGGGCCCGCCTGGAGGGCCGCTCGATCTCGGTGGACTGCGTCGACAAGTTCCCCAAGATGACCGACTACGTGGTACCGAGCGGCGTGCGCATCGCCGACACCGCCCGTGTGCGCCTGGGCGCCCACCTCGGTGAGGGCACCACCGTGATGCACGAGGGCTTCGTCAACTTCAACGCCGGCACCGAGGGGCCGGGCATGATCGAGGGCCGCATCTCCGCCGGGGTGATGGTGGGCAAGGGCTCCGACCTCGGCGGCGGCTGCTCCACCATGGGCACCCTCTCCGGCGGCGGCAACATCGTCATCAAGGTCGGCGAAGGCTGCCTGATCGGCGCCAACGCCGGCATCGGCATCCCGCTCGGCGACCGCTGCACCGTGGAGGCCGGGCTCTACATCACCGCCGGCGCCAAGGTCACCCTGCTCGATGACCAGGGCCAGGAGGTCAAGATCGTGGCCGCCCGCGAGCTCGCCGGCCAGGACGACCTGCTGCTGCGCCGCAACTCCCAGAACGGCCGCATCGAGTGCCTGACCAACAAGAGCGCCATCGCCCTCAACGAGGCACTGCATGCCAACGACTGAGGCCCTTTCCCCGACGCTCGAGCTCGCCTTCGAACTGATCCGGCGCCCCTCGGTGACCCCCGATGACCTGGGCTGCCAGGCGCTGATGATCGATCGGCTCGAGCGGCTCGGCTTCCATGTCGAGCGCCTGCCCTTCGGTGACGTGGAGAACTTCTGGGCCACCCGCGGCCATCACGGCCCGATGCTGGCCTTCGCCGGGCATACCGACGTGGTGCCCAGCGGTCCCCATCTGCACTGGGACCACCCGCCCTTCGAGCCCTGCATCGACGATGCGGGCATGCTCTGTGGCCGCGGCGCCGCCGACATGAAGGGCAGCCTGGCCGCCATGCTCACCGCGGTAGAGCGCTTCGTCGCCGCCCACCCGGACCACCACGGCAAGATCGGCTTCCTGATCACCTCCGACGAGGAGGGCCCGGCCGTGGACGGCACCCGGGCGGTGGTCGAGCACCTGCGCGAGGCCCACGAACGGCTCGACTACTGCATCGTCGGCGAGCCCTCCTCGACCGCACGGCTCGCCGACGTGATCAAGAACGGCCGACGCGGCTCGCTTGGCGGCGTGCTGCACATCAAGGGCGTGCAGGGCCATGTGGCCTACCCGCACCTGGCGCGCAATCCCATCCACCAGGCGCTGCCGGCACTGGACGCCCTGAGCCGGGAACACTGGGATGGCGGCAACGACTTCTTCCCCGCCACCAGCTTCCAGATCTCCAACATCCGTGCCGGCACGGGGGCCACCAACGTGATCCCCGGCGACGTGGAGGTGATATTCAACTTCCGCTTCTCCACCGAGGTGACCCACGAGCAGCTGCGGGCCCGCACCGAAGCGCTGCTCGATGCCCACGGCCTGGAGTACCAGCTCGACTGGACGCTCAACGGCGAGCCCTTCCTCACCGCCGAGGGCGAGCTGGTCGACGCCGCGATCCGGGGCGTCGAGGACGTGCTGGGCCATCGGCCCGAGCTCTCGACCAGTGGTGGCACCTCGGACGGCCGCTTCATCGCCACCCTGGGCAGCCAGGTGGTGGAACTGGGCCCGCTCAATGCCACCATCCACAAGGTCAACGAGCGCGTTCGCGCCGCGGATCTCGATGATCTCAGCCGGGTCTACGAGGCCATCCTCGCCAGACTCTTCGTCAACGGTACCGCCCAGCCCTGAGGCCGCCCATGCAACGCTATCCGGATATCGAGATCTACCTGTCGACGGCCCCGCTGGATGCCCTGAACGCCTGGCTGGGCGAGGCGCTGGATGCCGCCTCCCTCGCCCCCGCCGGCAAGCACAAGTGGCGTACCCGGGGCCGGCTCGACGGTCGGGAGATCCCGGTACTGCTGGTGGAGAAGGCCGCCGACGGCTTCGCCAGCCTGTGGCTCGACAGCCCCGACACCCCCTGGGAGAGCGACCAGGCCTGCGCCCGCGCCGCGGCGACCCGGCTCGGCTGCGAGGTGCGCTGCTCGCTGGGCGGCTGGCAGCCCGGTGACGACCCGGACCGCTTCCTGCAGGTGCTGCCCGACGGCACCGAGCGAGAGATCGACTGGCCCGACTCGGGGCACTAATGAACAGCGCCCCGCTCTGGGCGGGGCGCTGCGTACTCGGCGGGAGGAACGGATCAGGTGATAACTGTCACATCGTCGGCCTGCAGCCCCCGCTCGTTCTCGATCACGTGATAACGCACCTTCTGCCCCTCGGCCAGGGTACGGTGACCGCGGCCACGGATGGCGCGGAAGTGCACGAAGACATCCTCGCCGCCGTCGCGGGTGATGAAGCCGTAACCCTTGTTGACGTTGAACCACTTGACCTCGCCGATCTCGCGGTCGTCGTCCTCGACCTCGGCCAGGTTGACGAGTTGCGGCGTGAGGGCGTTGACCGCCAGGGTGGCCACCAGCAGCAGCAGGAAGACCGCGGCGGCGGCGGCAAGATAGACCACGGCCACACCGCCCACCGCGAGACTGGCGAACAGCTCCTGCGACAGCACGCCACCGGTGAGGTGCACGAACAGGGCGATCAGCAGGGGGGCCGGCGCGGCCAGCAGAAGACTGATGAGACTACAACGAAGCACGACCTTTCGATTCATGGAACTGACAGACTCTCTGGTAGTGGTGAAAGGAAGGAATGAACCATCATGAAGGTGCCACGATGAACGGCGACACACAGCGAACAGATTCTAGCATGAGCGACGAAGCGGCGTCCGCTGCACTGGCGAGGCGCCTGGAGGCCCTGGAGAACCGCATCGCCTACCAGGAACACTGGCTCGACACCCTCGACGAGGCGGTGGGCGCCCAGGAGCGGCGCCTGTCGCAACTGGAGCGACTCAGCGCACTGGTGCAGCAGAAACTGCGCGACCAGCAGCGGGCGCTGCAGGACGCCGACATGGCGTCACCGCGGCCGGGGGACGAGATACCACCACACTACTAGGCCTGGCGCCGGAGTCGGCGCGGCCGCGCTCCTCGACGACCGGGAGCGGTCACCAGGGGGGACTCCAGGGGCGTGACACCCTGCCGACAGCGAGGGAGCCCCGGCCGTCGAGCCAGGATCGGTGGGCAGGCAAGCGAACATGGGTCCGGGTTTCCTGCCTCTTTCCCAGGTACCTCATACTTTTCTCTTATTTCTCTCCTACCTTTTCTTGATAAATCACCTTATTTTCTCCCATAAAAGTTTCATCTCGATGAAACTTTACGACATGTCACTCAACCCCGACACACCATAACAATCATCTTTCATAGAGAAATAATTACTGGAATTCTCCTCCTCCCCTTACTAGCTTGAATCATGCATCACATCTGCAAGCGCAACACCGTGTTCTTGAACTACGGCGCGGTGAACTGTTGCCATAAACAAGCGCCGTGACTTTCCCGACAGAGGAACCGCGTCATGCCTGCTTCCTTGACCTATCCCGGCGTCTATATCGAAGAAGTTCCCAGCGGGTCGCGTGCCATCGCCGGCATCCCCACCTCCATCGCGGCATTTGTCGGCTACACGGGCCGGGGGCCGGTGGACAAGGCCCAGCAAATATTCAGCTTTGCAGATTTCGAACGCAGTTTCGGTGGACTGAACGTCGACAGCGATCTCTCCTACGCGGTCAACCATTTCTTCCTCAACGGCGGCGGAACCTGCTGGATCGTGCGTATCGCCGAGAATGCTGAGGTCGCGAGCGTCGGCCTGGAAACTACCGGCGGCACTCTCACCCTGACCGTCACGGCGTCGAGTGAAGGGGGTTGGGGCAACAGCCTGATGCTCGTGGTGGATTATGCCACGGCGGACCCGGTCAACACGTTCAACCTCACCATTACCGAGATGGGCGAGCGCAACGGCCGCCTGGTGCCGATGCGGACCGAGACCCACCGCAACCTGTCCATGAATGACCGCTCTGCGACCTATGCCCCCGATACTGTCAATGCCGCCTCGAACCTGGTGGAACTTATCGACGCAGACCTGCCGGGCACTACTGCGGGTACCTCCGTCAGCGGCGTCACACTGACAGATGGCGATGTGACTGCGCTGACCGAGGACACCCGCCGACTCAACGTCTCGGTCGACGGCGGCATGATGACCGAAATCCGGCTCTTCGACGGCGCCAATGACCTGGCCAGCGTCGACGCGCTGGCAGAGCGGATCGCCCTGCGGGTGAACGCCATCGATGGTGTCACCGGCTTCACCTGTACCAACAACGCGGGTGTGCTGGAATGCCAGTCAGGCACCAGCAACCGACATTCATCCATCATCTTCCGCAACGCCGCCTCTCAGAACGCGGCGGCGGTGCTCGGCCTCGGGGTAGTCAACGGCGGGCGCGAGGTAGCCGGCGCCGCCGCAACCCGTCCCGCCGCCTCGGGTACCACAGGAGGACGCATCGAGGACTTCAGCTCAGCGGGGCTGGCCGATAACGACCCCGTAACGGTCAACCTCGTCAATCTAGATTCAGCTGGTGCCGTCGTCGGCGGGGTGATCGAAACACGCACCATCAACCTGACCCCCGTTCCCTCCACGCTCAGTGCAGCGCGCACTCAATTACAGGCCGGGCTCACGGCGAGCGCCATCCCTGCCTTTTCCGGCGCGCGCGTGGAAGTCGTGGACAATGCCTTGGTCATTGTTCCCGGCGCCTCGGTCCCGGGGCTCGGTTTCACCTTCGAGGGCAACGGCGCGGATGCCCTGCTGCTCTCCGGCACGGATGCCTTCGTCAATATCGCCGCCTACCAGCCGGGTGTCGGCGAGAGCAAGTCCGCACAGCAATCCGGCACCCTCGGCACAGACGGTACCCCACCCGTGGGCACTGCCCAAATCACTGGCAATCGGGGGGACAAGTCGGGGATTTACGCACTGGAGGATGCCGATATCTTCAACATCCTCTGTATTCCCGGCGTCCACGATGTCGCCGCACTCGGTGAGGCGATCACCTATGCGGAGGAGCGCCGGTCCATGGTGATCATCGACATGGATCCGAACGTGGACACCCTCGAGGAGGCGCGGGACTGGATCAACGATGGCGCCAATACCTCGCTGAAAAGCAACAACGCCGCCGCCTACTTCCCGCGTATTCACCTGGCCGATCCGCTGCAAAACGGGCGGCTCCGCGCTTTCCCCAATTCCGGACTGCTGGCCGGCCTCTGGGCGCGCACGGACAACAATCGCGGCATCTGGAAGGCGCCCGCCGGCATCGAGGCCGGGCTGCGGGGCGTTCAGGCGCTCGATTATCGACTCTCCGACCCGGAGAACGGCGTGCTCAACCCGCTCGGCCTCAACTGTCTGCGGACCTTCCCCGTCTACGGCACGGTGAGTTGGGGCGCACGCACCCTGGTCGGCGCGGACGCTCGCACGAGTGAATGGAAATACATCCCCGTCCGCCGCACCGCGCTTTACATCGAGGAGAGCCTGTACCGGGGCACCCAGTTCGCGGTGTTCGAGCCCAACGACGAGCCGCTATGGGCGGAGATCCGGCTGGCGGTGGGCTCCTTTATGAACGGCCTCTTCCGGCAGGGAGCCTTCCAGGGCACCTCTCCGCGCGAGGCCTATTTCGTGAAGTGCGATTCCACCACGACCCCCCAGGCAGACATCGACTTGGGAATCGTCAATATCCACGTAGGCTTCGCGCCGCTCAAGCCGGCCGAATTCGTGGTCATCAAACTCCAGCAAATGGCCGGTCAGGTCGAGGGATAAGGAGAGACTCCCATGGCTGAATTCAGTGTGAATCCACGGCGTTTCGATCCCTATAAAAACTTCAAATTCCGTATCCGCTGGGACGGTCGCTTCGTCGCGGGCATTTCCAAGGTCGGCGCCCTGAAACGCACGACCGAAGTGGTCGAACATAGAGTGGGCGGCGATCCCTCGACGGGCCGGAAATCTCCCGGCCGCTCCAAGTTCGAACCGATCATGCTGGAACGCGGCGTCACCCACGATCCGGAATTTGAGAACTGGGCGAATAAAGTGTGGAACTTTGGCGCCGGTCTTGGTGCAGAGAGTTCGCTTGCCGACTTCCGCAAGGACATCATCATCGAGATGTACAACGAGGCCGGCCAGCTCGCGATCGCCTACCAGGTATTTCGCTGCTGGGTCTCCGAATTCCAGGCCCTGCCGGAGCTCGACAGCAACGCCAATGCCGTTGCCATCCAGTCCATCAAGCTCGAGAACGAGGGCTGGGCCCGCGACGTCGAGGTGCAGGAACCCGCAGAGCCGACCATCGACTGATCGACGGTGGGGCTTGCGCGCCCTCTGGATTCTGGAGGGGTGCGTCCTGAAAGGAGGGGGACAGATGGGACACAGACTGGCTGCGTCGGGCATTCTCGCGGCATGGGAGACCGGTGCCATGCGACGCCCGCTCGACCGGGCCATGGCAATCCTGTGGGCCGCGGGCGCTCCGGAAGAGGGTGATCCTGCGGATCTGCCGATTGCCGAACGGGACCGACTGCTGCTCTCGATTCGCGCCAACTCCTTTGGCCCGACACTCCCGGCACGCACTGCCTGTCCCGACTGCGGAACCGAGTTGGAGATGGAACTCGACGTAAACCGTCTGCGCGAGACCCTCCCCTCGGCCAACGAAGGGGAAGGAGATGGGACGCTGCGGCCGCTGACCAGCCGCGATTTGGCCGCCGTCTGCAGTGTCTCGCCCGATCAATTGGCGTCGGCGCTCCGTGCCCGGCTGCTGGTACGCAAGGTGGTAGGAGCAGAGGCGGAGGCGCTCGACCGGCGAATCGAGGAGGAAGCCAGCGCTGCGGAACTTACCACCCGGATCACCTGTTCCGAATGCGGCGCCCACTGGTCGGAAACTCTCGATGTTGCAACCCATGTTTGGGCCGAGATAGAGACGGCGGCACTCGGACTACTGAGTGAAGTGTCCGAACTAGCCGCCGCCTTCGGCTGGTCCCAGCGTGACATCCTGTCGCTGAGCCCGGCCCGCCGCATGGTCTATCTGACCCATGCGAGGCGGGTATGAGCGAGGTACTGCAAAGGCTAGTCGGCCTCGCGACGGGGGATTCGTCCGCGGGCCTCCGCCCGCGTCTCCCCTCCCGCTTCGAATCCGGCATCCGTGAGACCGGCTTTCAGGAACGTCACGCCGAGCAAAGCGCACACCGTACCCCTGCGCCTTCGACTGAATCCGCAGAGAGAAGCTGGCGACCTGCCCCCGCGCCTTCGACTGGCCCCGAAGCGGAAGCCCCACGCCCTACCTCGCCATCATCTACTGAATCCGAGACGGCCTCTCTCGTGCACACCCGGCGCGCCCCCCCACCGGCGCCTGCGCCGTTGCCAACATCGGTGTCCGACGCGCGCCTCGATGGCCCTCAACCCATCACCCGCGAGCGCCCCGCCACCGGCGATGCAGCACCCGGGATATCGACGGCCCCGCCGGCTCCCACGCCACTCCTGCCGGAAGCCCCGTCGGAATGGCCACCGCTGGCGCCCCGGCGAGAGCCCTCGGGACACAGGTCCCGAGTCCCCGGCCACGGAGTCGATCTCGGGCACCCTCAGCCGGAGCACCGCGATCCACCGCCCCCCGCCCCGGAACCGCTCCTGCCGACCACGCCGGCCACTAGCCTCACCGGGAACCTGGCAGTCGCCGACACGGTAGCGCCGCTCGATGCGCTCAACGGGCCCATTGCGCCGGACGAGGCGCCGCCCCCAGACATCAGTATTCATATCGGCCGGCTCGACATCCGCAGCGAGGCGCCGAAACCCGCCCCACAGAAACGGTCGACAACGCCCACCCGCGACCTGCCGTCGCTCTCGGATTACCTCAGGGGGAGACGGTCATGAGTAACGTGCTTGCCATCGCCGCCGTCACCCAACTCCTGAAAGATCTGATCAACGACACCTTGATCAACGGCAACGTATCGCAGGCGCTGGGCGCCGATTTCACGGTGACCGCACTGCCACCGGATCGCGTGGTCGCCGATAATGGCGCGGATCAGTCGACCCAGCTCAATCTCTTCCTGTACCGCGTATCGCCCAATGCGGCGTTGCGCAACGAGGATCTGCCGACGCGCAACCGGGAGGGCCGGCTTACGCAGCGTCCCCGGATGGCTCTCGACCTGCATTACATCCTGACGGCGGTCTCGGGAGAGGAACTACACGCCGAAATCCTGCTCGGCTACGCCATGCAGCTCTTCCACGAACAGGCGATCCTGGGCCGCGAGACCATCCGCGCGGCCCTTGAGCTGGCCGCGATCGACGATATCCTGCCCGAAGAATTCGACCCCATCCGCGTCTCGCAGCTCGCCGACCAGATCGAACTGCTGAAGATCACCCCCCAGACCCTGTCCATGGACGACATGTCCAAGCTCTGGACCGCGTTCCAGGCCAGCTACCGTACCACGGTGGCGTACAACGTCTCGCTGGTTCTGATCGAACGCGAACTGCCCACCCGCACACCACTGCCGGTCCTGTCCCGCGGTGGCCTGACCGACCCGGCCACCGGCCGCGACCCGGGGGTGCGCGTACGCCCGAACCTCTCCACCAGCGTGCCCACCATCACCGCTGCCCTGCCCACAGACGGCCACCCGGTAATGCGCCTCGGAGGCACCGTTGAGATCGCGGGCTTCTCCCTCGACGGAGGTGCGCCCGGCACCGAGGTGACGGTGCGCTTCGCCGAACCCGGCACCGGTGTGGTGCTGACGATGGCACCACTGTCCCCCGCCGCCCCGACCCGGCTGGCGGTCCAGCTCCCGGCCACCACCGCCGTCACCCCGGGCAGCCCCTCGGAGGGCACTGTGAACGATCCGGCCAGTTGGCGCGTCGGCCCCTACGTCATCGACGTCCTGGTCCGCCACGCCGACGGACGCGAATTCGTGTCGAACGCCCTGCCGCTGGCCCTGGCGCCTGCCAGCACCCCGAGTGCCATCGCCGCGCCGCCGGACGTCGAGATCACCATGACCTGTAGTCCGCCGATTCGACCGGGCCAGACCCTCGCCATCCTCGCCGGCCAGCAGATGGCGATGGTGACCAGCCCCGTCACGGCGACCTCCGTCGTCGCCGCGACCTTCGCGGGCCTTACCAGCGGCGCCGAGGTGCCGGTACGCCTGCGCGTCGATGGCATCGACAGCCCGGTGATCAACCTGGCCACCACGCCGCCCAGCCTCGAAACGGTGATCATCCCATGACGGCCGCCGTAGCGAAGTCCCGCGACATGACACTGGCACTGCTCCGCCAGGGACTGGATGCGGCCCTCGACAATGTCGCCACACGGCTGCGGGCGCTGGCCGAAGGCAAGCCGCTGCCCCCGGTTGTCATTCCCGAAGCCTCGGCGCTGCCGACCATCGCCCGGACCTTCAACCTGAACGATACGGAGCTAGCGCTGATCAGCCTGGCAGCAGGCTATGAGACCGATCCGGCGATCGGCGAGTCGATCACCGCTTGCAACGGCAGCGGCCACCTTGACCTCGCGCTGGCCAGGCAGTTGTTCGGCCCGCCGGTGTGGGAGCTGCTGTGTCCGGAGGCACCGCTGCGCTTCTGGCGGATCGTCGAGCTGGTGGGCCAGGGGCCGCTGCACCAGCGACGGCTGCAGCTCGACGAGCGCATCCTGCACGCACTGCTCGGCACGACGTATCTCGACGCCAGGCTGGAGGGGCTGTTGCAGCGCACCGTCGCCGAACCGGCCATCGGCCTGCCAGGACACCAGCTGGTCCGCGCGATAACCGCGGCATGGCGGGCAACGGTGCGGCTGCCGGTCATCCTCCTCGGCGGCCCCGACCCACTGTCAAAGCGGGCGCTTGCCGCCGCGGCGGCGGCGGAACTCGGGGTGCAGCTCTACCGCCTCCGCGCCGCCGATATCCCGGCCGACTGGGCACAACGTTCCGCCCTTGCCGTCTTGCTCGACCGCGAAATGGCACTGTCCAGCGCGGTAACATTGATCGAGACCGAGGCGGACAACAGCGCGGCCGCGGCAACTCTCACCGACCAGATCACCGGCCCGACCATCCTCTCCGCCGTGGATCCCCCCCTGCCCGATCGCGCTCCCAGGTTGAGACTCGAGCTTCGCCCTCCCGGCCCCGAGGAGCGCCGGGAAATCTGGCGCGACACCCTGGGCACCAGGGCCGACGCTCTCGGCACGGATCTCGATCGTTTGGCCACGCACTTTACCCTCGATGCACCCGCGATCGCGGCGGCCACGGCGCTAGCCGCCAATCCCGAGACGCCCCCGGAAGCGCTGGCACCGACACTGTGGAGTGCCGCTCGCGCCCAAGGCCGCCGGACACTGGATGGGCTGGCCGAGCGGATAGAAAGCAGCGCGAGCTGGAACGATCTCGTCCTGCCACCCGGCCAGTTGCAGGTGTTGCAGGACCTCGCCGGCCAGCTGCGCGATGCCTGGTGTGTCAACCATCGCTGGGGCTGGGCCGCCCACAGTCCCAGGGGGCTGGGGGCGACAGCGCTCTTTGCCGGCCCCTCGGGCACCGGCAAGACACTGGCGGCCGAGGTGATAGCCGGGGTGTTGTCCCTGGATTTGTACCGGATCGACCTGAGCCAGGTGGTCAGCAAGTACATCGGCGAAACGGAAAAGAACCTCGCCCGCATCTTTGCCGCTGCCGAGAACGGCGGCGCCATCCTGCTGTTCGACGAGGCCGACGCCCTGTTCGGCAAGCGCTCTGAGGTCAAGGACAGCCACGACCGCTACGCCAATGTCGAGGTGAGCTACCTGCTGCAGAAAATGGAGGCCTACCGCGGCCTCGCCATCCTGACCACCAACCAGAAGTCCGCTCTCGACACCGCCTTCCTGCGGCGGCTGCGCTATATCGTGAACTTCCCCTTTCCGGACGCGGCGGCCCGCGCGGAGATCTGGAAACGCATCTTTCCCGACGCGACGCCCAGCCAGGGGCTGGACCCGCAGGCGCTTGCGCGCCTGAGCATTTCCGGTGGCTCCATCCGCTCCGTCGCGCTCAACGCCACCTACCTGGCCGCGGCCGTACCGGAACCGGTGCAGATGACACATATCCATCGGGCTGCCCGACGGGAATTCGCCAAGCTCGACAAAACCTTTACCGCTACGGAACAGGAGGCCTTCCGATGAGCCGTCCACGGGCCCGCATCACGCTGCATATCGACCAAGTTACCGTCACCGGCACGGGGCTGTCCCGCTCCGCTCTCTCGGCGGCGATCGCGAACGAACTGCAGAGCCAGCTGAGTAAGCCCGATGTCGTTGCGGGCCTGCGCAACGGGGGCTGGATTCCGCGACTCGACGGCGGCTCCATCAAGGCCCGTAGCCCCGGCGAGAGGGGACTCGGTCAAGCGGTGGCGCGAGCAACCGTGGGAGCCCTGAGCCGATGAGGTCGCACCAGGCATGCAATAACGATTCCCTCAGCGCCGCGGTCTCTGCGACGCTGGCCGCCCCTGGCCGCAGCCTCGGGGCGGAACGCCAAGTCCTGGAAACGCACCTCGGCGGCGACCTGAGCGCGCTCCGCATCCACGAGGGCCATGAGGTCGACCGAGCGACCGAGCAGATGGGTGCACGGGGGTTTGCACTGGGACGGCATATCGCGCTGTCGCGCCGCGCCGCCGGCCCCACGCTCATCCACGAGGCCGCCCATGCACTGCAGCAGGATATGGCCGAGCCACCCAGTGGTGACGTGCCGATAGCGCCGCACCGCGACCCCACCGAAAAATCGGCCGCCGACGCGGCGCAGTCCGGCGGACCTGTCGAACGCGGACACGCGCCCCGACTCCAATTCGACCTCACCGATCCGGGGCGCCTCGCAGAAGTACACGAGAGCGTGTTTATCCGGGCCCCCGGGGGCGGAAGCCTGCAGCCCTGGCAGGACCCGGACCCCGACCACGCTGGCACGGCCGTGTTCATTCACCAACAGGCAAAGCGCGCCGTCCAACAACTCGTGCGTCAGAATCCCGCCAGTGTTGGCGGGCAGATCACCACGCGGACCACCGAATCCGCACTCGAGACCGATGCCATCGCTATCGACCAGCGGATCCGCGCCCGCTACCCGCAGATCACCCGTTCAGTCTCGGAGGCCGATCTCAGAAACGCGGTCGACGTCCTCGGCCCCGGAATCACCAGCGACCAGGACTTTCTGCGCCAGTGGCTGGCGAACAAGCTGCGCGGGTGGACCGATATCGCCCAGTTCGACATCGACGATTCGGACCCGCGGTTCGTCGCCATGCTCGACGATATCCTGGCAGACGCCGATATCGACACGGAACTCCACACACTTGCCAGTCGCCAGTCGGGTTTCCAGCGCGGTTCGGGCAGTTCCCGCGAAATTTTTGTACATCGAGGTGTCAGCGCCGCCGGACGACGGCCGGTGCTGGTTCACGAACTGACGCATTTTTATTCTCACCCGAGCTATCGCGCCTGGGTGAATAGCACAACGGATCCCCGACTGTACAACGAAGGCTTGACCGAATGGCTGGCGCGCAAGGTCATGACAACTGCTGAGCTCACCGGTCGCACGTCTTATCAGGACCGCGTCGACAAGATAGACAACCAGATTGCCCCGCACGTATCGGAGGATGGTATCGCACGTGCTTTTTTCCTCGGCGAGGTGTGGCGGCTTGAGACACGCAGTGCCGAGGCCCGCGACGCCTTCTCGGCCCAGACCGGGATCAGTGAATCCGACACCGAAGCCGAACAGCGCACTGCCTCACTAACCGCACCGGGGCTCTTCCAGACAGTGCGCCCGGGTGCGCATTACCGGTTCCTGAACCTGGGCTTCGATGAAGCGCAACCGAAAGCCGAACACGTCACCGCCTTCCAGGAAATCAAAACGGCGCAGCTCGACCCAGCCCCGGAACGCAAGCTGCGTTTTGTCGGCCACGCGTCCAGCCCCGGCAGCGCGGACGTCAACCGCCGGCTGTCGCGCCGGCGCTCGGTCGCCTTTTACCGGATGGCACGGCGCGAGGGCGTGCCCTGGAACCGCATGATCGACGCCGACCGTCCGCCACATTTCGGCGAGGCGGTACCGACAGTCATCGAGGAGGACGCCATTAGCCGCGCCATGAACCGCCGCGTCGAGATGTTTCTGATCCGGGGGGGCTCGTCATGACACAGGCCATAATAACCAGGGCGCGAGCACCAATTCCGTCAGATACGGCGAACAAGGCGATAACCTTTGCCAATTTCATACGAGAGATCGGATCATGAGTGCTGCCGCCAAAGCCTCGGCCTCCCCGGCCAGCGTGGAGCATACCAGCATACCGCCACGGCGAACCGAAGCACCGGGGCCGACAACCTGGATTCAGCGCGCCTGCACCTGCGGTGCAGCGGCGGGCATTTCCGGCAAATGCTCCAACTGTGCCACCGAGGAGCAACTGGGCCTACAGCCTAAGCTTCACATCAACTCTCCCGACGACCGTTGGGAACAGGAGGCGGACCGAGTTGCCGATCAAGTGCTTTCAGAGCGCCCACGGGCATTGGAGCGACCTCTCTCCGTAACACCAATGGTGCAACAGGAAATTGTTGATGAAGAAAAAGACGAGGAAGAGATACAGCCCAAACCGTCCATTTCTCCCCGAATGTCCCGGAAGGTCCAAAAAGCCTCTGCTGCAGCTGAAGCCGCCACTGCACTCAATAGCGGAGGTCGTCCGCTTTCTTCGGCCGAGCGGACCTATTTTGAGCCCCGTTTCGGTCACGACCTCTCAACCGTTCGACTGCACGACGACGCTCGGGCCAGTGCCGCTGCCCAGGCAATAGGTGCTCGTGCCTATACCCTCGGCTCGAGCATTGCTTTCGCGCCGAACCAGTATAACCCCGGCAATACTGAGGGTCGCCGTCTGATCGCACACGAGTTGACTCACACGATTCAGCAGAGCGGAAATCCAATACATGCGCCTATCCAGCGACGCACGTTTTTCGAGGAGATCGCCGGACTATTCCGCGGTGACAATTTCGACAGCGAGGAGCTGCGCAACTATCTTGACCGTATTGTCGACACGAACCAAATAGAAGACTTCACCGATTCGGATAACAAGGCTCGCGCGCTGGTAAACCGCCTGCGCAATGGCGGCAATCTATTTGGCCACGAAGATAATGGTGTATTGCGTGCCCTCCTTATCCGAGAAATGCAATCTGGCTTTACCGGAAACGACGACGAGAGAGCCATTCTGTTTCTGCTGGAAACAGCAGATGCGACACAGCTTAGGGAGATGTTTACGATGGGCGGTTTGAGTGTCCAATCGCTCGATTCAGATTTCCACGGAGCCGAGCAACACGAGCTCAGCAATTTTTTTCAGCAGCGGTTCGAAGGTGGTCGCACTGCGCTCGAGGGCGGCCAAGTGTCACCTCGCCCGCGACGAACACCATTCGAGCGCATGACAGTTGAGATGGCACGCCGCCGACTCGAGCTCGTCGAGGGCTTGTTGGCTGACGCTCTGGCCATCGATCTCGATCGGCAGCGGAGCCTTCAGGAGCGTCGCATTCTAGACCGCACTGCCTCTGATCCAGGCACCGTGATGGGATTGCGTGAACGCGAAGAGCGCGCGGCGACAGAGCGGATGAACCGTGAACCCTTGGAAATCATGGTAATGGCAAACAGGCTCGTCTTTCGCGTGCGCTTCCATATCCGCTTCGAGGACCCGTCTATGGAGAACCGCTCCGACGAACTCGCGGAATCACTTAGGACCGGTATTGCGCAAATATGGGACCAGCGCATTTCCGGGGAAACGTTCGGCGGGCGAGAGCTCGTGATGCAGCCCGAAATCGCGGCCGTGGCGCATGATGCCCCACGTGACTGGCGGTTCTGGCTTTTAACGGTCCGGCCAACCGATCTTGATCCGGTCACCTATCCCGGATGCACCTTCGACGAGACGGTGGAAGGCGTGCCAACCTCGGTCACGGAGATCGATTGCGACGGCGGATTGATCAGCATCCCGCCATCGCACATCGCCCGTCCGGGGATTCTTGGCCACGAAACACTCCATTTGTTCGGCCTGATCGATCGCTATTTGTCGATCACAGATCGTTCATCCGAAGCGGGCCCGGTCACCGGTCATCGCAACGAACCTGATCGTGAGACTCCCGGCCGGTCGGATCCACTCGGCACCGAAGAAGGCACGATCCTTGATGAGGATCTTGCTTTCGTTTTTGAGACCCAGGGAGTCTACGAGCGCGAAATCCTGCGCCATACCGGCGGGCGCAGCATCGCGGCCCTTCAAGCCGAAGCAGAGCGACTACGTGAGATCATCCGCCTCGGCCGCGACCCCCGGTCGCTAATCCGGCCACGTGAGAACTTCAACCGAGAACTCTTCCGTTCAGCGGATGACATCTGAGATGAATGAGATATCACTGATATGACTGGTTTCCCGAACTCTCCCAAACTCATCCGCGCCGGCCTGGTGCTGATCTCGTCCGACAACGGCTCCGTCGAGCGCATCATCACGCTGCAATATGCCCCCGAGACCCTCTCCAGGCAGTTGGAAGCCCAGGCGATCGAGGACGGCGCCAACCGCTCTCAGCCGTTGCGCCTGACCGGGCCGGCCAAGGAGACGATCACCCTGGAAGCCGAAATCGACGCAACGGATCAGCTCGAGTTTCCCGCGCAGAACACCATCATCACCGAGTCGGGTATCTTCCCCGCACTCTCGGCACTGGAAACCATGGTCTACCCGACCTCGGCACAACTGGAACGACAGAATGCCCAAGCGGCGGCCGGATCCTTCGAGATCACGCCGGCAGAAACACCGCTGGCGCTGTTTGTCTGGAGCGCGCGCCGCATAGTGCCGGTGCGGCTGGATTCGCTGCAGATCACCGAGGAGTTTTTCGACCACAATCTCAACCCCATCCGCGCCAAGGTGTCGCTGTCGCTGCGGGTGCTGTCGGTGGACGACCTCGGCTTCAGCCACCGCGGCAGCGGGCTGTTCATGGCCTACCTGCAATCCAAGGAGCAGCTCTCCGCCAAGTTCGCCGGCGGCACGCTCGACGCCCTGGGCGCGGGGAGGCTTGCATGAAGAACCCTATCCAGGCCATGTACGAGGCGGGCATCGTAGAAGCCACCGATTTCCCGGCCGACAGCCGTTACCACGGCGTACCGACCCGCACCTTCACCGCCCCCGACGGACGGCAACTCCCCTATCTGGCCCGCCGGTTTGTGCCCGCTCCCGAAAGGTTCGCGACCCTGGGCTACCGCATGGTGGCCGAGAGCGAACGGCTGGACCAGATCGCTGCCGAGACCATCGGCAACGCAGAGGCCTTCTGGATGCACTGCGATGCCAACCGGGCCATCTGGGCCGAGGAGTTGGAAGTGCCCGGCCATGAACTGCGCCTCACGTTACCCGAGGGTGTGCCGACCCCGGAGGAGGAATCGTGATCAAGGGCATCGACCTGTCCCTGCTGTTTGGCCCGGGGGTGCCGGCAGCCGCGCCGCGCGCAGTGATCGAAGCGCTGCAGTCCGTGAAGATCGAGGAGAACGCCGGCGCGGTGCAGTCGGGCTTCGAGCTGGTCTTCGCACTGGACAAGGACTCGCCGCTCAACACCCTGTTTCTGCTCGCTGGCGGTTCGGCACTGCCCATCCTGCGTGTGGCCCTGGTGGCAACCCTCAACGGCAGAGCGACGGCACTCATCAACGGCGTGGTGACCCGAACTGATCTCAACCCGGGCGCTGGCGGTGCGCCGAGTACCCTTTCGGTCAAGGGCAAGGACCTGACCGCGACGATGGACGAGATCGATTTCTCCGGCATTCCCTACCCGGCCATGCCGCCCGCCGCGCGGGTGGCACTGGTACTCGCCAAATACGCCTGGCTGGGTGTGATCCCGCAGGTCATTCCCAGCCTCGAAGGCCCGCCGCTCCCGACCGAGAAGATACCACGCCATCAAGGTACCGACCTCGCTTACCTCCGCACGCTGGCGGAGCAAGCGGGTTACACCTTCTTCATGAAACCGGGGCCGGCGCCGGCCACGTCCATCGCTTACTGGGGTCCCGAGATCCGCATCGGCGACGTCCAGCCCGCCCTTACCGTCGACAGTGGCTTTTCCACCAACACCGAGGAGATGAGCTTCAGTTTCGACAAGGAGGGGGTAGAAATTCCCGTGGTCTATATTCAGAACCCCCAAACCAAGGCGCCGATCCCGGTGCCCATCCCCTCGTCGATCCCCTTCCAGCCGCCGCTGGGCCTGGTGCCACCGATCCCGCCGAAAATTGCGCGGCTGCAGGACACCGCACGCCTCAACCCCATGGAGGCACTGGCGCGCGGTTTCGCCCACGCGGCGCAGCACAGCGACGCCGTCAGCGGCAGAGGCAGCATCGACGTATTGCGCTACGGCCGAATTTTACGGGCGCGCAACCTGGTCGGCGTGCGTGGGGCGGGGAGGGCGTTCGACGGCGTGCACTATGTCGATAGCGTCACCCACGACCTCGGTCGCGGCAGCTACAGGCAATCGTTCACCCTCAAGAGGAGCGGGCTGCTTCCGGCCCGTACATCGGTGCCGGCATGACGGAACACTACTACGGCAAATATCGCGGCACGGTGGTCAACAACGTGGACCCGATGCTGACGGGCCGCATCCAGGCCATCGTGCCGGATGTCTCGGCGGTGGCACTGACAAGCTGGTGCATGCCCTGTTTCCCGGTATCGGGCGTCCAGACCGGCGCACTCGGTGTGCCGCCCATCGGCGCCGGTGTCTGGGTCGAGTTCGAGCAGGGCGACCCCGACTCACCGATCTGGACCGGCTGCTATTACGGTTCCGCCGCGGAGGTCCCGGCGCTTCACCAGCTTACCCCGCCGGGGGTCAGTGCCATGACGATTCAGACGCTGCTGCAGAACGGCATCACCGTCACCGACCTGCCCGGCCCCTCCGGGGGGATCGTGTTGAAGACGGCGGCCGGTGCGTCGCTGATCGTCAACGACACCGGCATCTACATCCAGAACGGACGCGGCGCCTCGATCGTCATGACGGGACCGACCGTCACCGTGAACAACGGCGCGCTGACCGTCATTTGAACGGGAGACTACACCATGACAGGCCCCATCCTGCACCTCGGTGCCACCGTAACCTGCTCCCACGGCGGGCAGGCCCTGCCGACCACGCCATCGACCCGGGTGCTCGTCTCCGGCCAGCCCGCCGTCGCCCAGGCCTCGCCCTGGACCGTCGCCGGTTGTGGCTTCGTTCCCCCCGGCGGCAACGGCCCCTGCGTCAGTGCAAGCTACGTGGTGGCAGCGTCCCGGGTACTGATCGAGGGCCAGCCCGCGGTACTGCAATCCTCTGTCAGCATCTGCGCCCCGACCGGGACACCGCTTATCCCGGTGCAGGCCCAGACGCGCGTCATCGGGACCTGAGGCCATGCAGATCGACTTCCCCTACCACTTCGACGGCCGCGAGCGCACCTCGGAAACCTCCGAGGAGGAGCACATCCGCGACCTGATCGAGCAGATCCTGTTTACCAACCCCGGCGAGCGGGTGAATCGCCCCGACTTCGGCGCCGGCATCCATCAATTGCTCTTCGCCCCCGCCAGCACTGAGCAGGCGGCAACCACCGAGTTCATGATCCGCGGCGCACTGCAGCAGCATCTCGGCCAGCGCATCGTGGTGGGAGACATCACCGCCGAGGCGGTGGATGCCGCCATCCATCTCACCATCGCCTACCAGATCCTGCGCAGCGGCGCAGTAAGTTCCGCCAGCTTCCAGGTAGGAGGTGGCCCATGATCCATCACTGCTGTGATCCTCGGCGCCGCGAGCGTGTGCTGCAGGCGATCGCCGACGGTATGGCGATCAACGGCATCGATTTTCTCGAGGTACTCGACCGCGAATCCCCCGGCGACACGCCGGCGCAGCACACCCTGCTGCTGCGCTTCCTCGCCGCCGCGCCGGCGCTGGCGCTCGGGAACTTCGAGCTCAGCGGCGGCGAGCGCATCACTGACGTCGAACTCGAATGGGTCACTCGTGCCGACGCGCCGGACGCCGCCCTGGCCGAGCCGGGATTGATCACCTACCTCGTCACCCTCCCCGCCCCCGAACAGGTGCTGGTGCTGCGCACGTCGTCCGCGGGCGACCACGCGGGCTACCGGCTCCGCCTCGTCGTCTCGCCCGGCGCTCTGGTTCCACCACCGGGGATCGACCCAGTGCTCTCCGAGATCGACTTCTCCTTCAAGGTCGAATGCCCCACCGATTTCGACTGTGCTCCGCTGCATGCCTGCCCCGAGGCGCCGATCGAGCAGCCCGCGCTCTCCTACCTGGCCAAGGACTACCAGAGCTTCCGCCGCCTGATGCTGGACCGCATGGCCCAGCTCATGCCCGACTGGCGCGAGCGCAGCGCGGCGGACCTGGGCATCACCCTGGTCGAGGCGCTGGCCTACACCGCCGACCGCCTCTCCTATGCCCAGGACGCGGTGGCTACCGAAGCCTATCTCGCCACCGCCCGCCGCCGCTCCTCGGTGCGCCGTCACGCCCGGCTGGTGGACTACCGGATGCACGACGGGGCCAATGCGCGCGCCTGGATCCAGCTGCAGACGGGTGCCGATGGCCTGCTCCTTCCCCGGGGCACGCAGTTCCTGACCCGCGTGACCGGTTTCGATCCGGTGATCCATGGCAGCGACGAGACGCGCGACGCGCTGCGCCTCTCCCCGCTCGTCTTCGAATCGCTGCACGACAAGACCCTGTCCGTCGTCGAAAACGCCATGCCCTTCCACGAATGGTCCGACGCGGAATGCTGCCTGCCCCAGGGGGCGACCCGCGCCACCCTCGCCGGCGACTATCCCAGTCTCGCCCCCGGCGATGTGCTGATCTTCGAGGAGCGCCTCGGCCCGCGCACCGGCCGCGCCGCCGACGCGGACCCGGCCATCCGCCACGCGGTGCGTCTGACCGCCGTACAGGCGGGCGAGACCGACGTTCTCGAAGGCGCGCCAATCACCGAGATCCGCTGGGCCGAGGAGGACGCGCTGCCCTTCCCCTTCTGTCTTTCCTCCGAGCTCGACGAAGCCGTCGGCGGCGGGCTCCAGCGCCAGGTTTCGCATGCGCTCGGCAATGTGCTGCTCGCCGATCACGGCCAGACCATCGTGGACGAGGCGTTGGGCGCCGTGCCGCAGCCACATCTACAGTTGGTGCCGGAGGCCGGCGGCGGCCCCTGCGATCACCCCGAACCGCGCGCCGTGCCGCCGCGCTATCGCCCGCGTCTCACCGAGGGTCCGGTATCGCAAGTCGCCCCTTTCGACGAGTCTGCACCGTCCGCCTTCGCCGCCACCCACCCGGGCCTCATGAGCCGCCGGCCCAAGGTCGTCCTGTACTCGGGCGAAGCGCCCGTGCAGGAGGAGTGGCAGGCCCGGCCCGACCTGCTCCAGTCGCTGCCCGAACACACCCATTTTGTCGTGGAGAGCGAAGCCGATGGGACCGCCTTGCTGCGTTTCGGCGACAACCGCAATGGCCGCCGCCCAACAGCCGGTACTCCCTTTGTCGCCAGCTACCGCGTCGGCAATGGCCGCCGCGGCAATGTCGGCGCCGGGGCCATCTCCCACGTTATCAGCGGTTTTTCCGAGATCACCGCGGTTCGCAATCCCATCCCCGCCAGCGGCGGCCTGGACCCGGAATCCATGGAAGATGTCCGCCAGGCCGCCCCCTTCGCCTACCGCCACCAGCAACGCGCGGTGACACCGGAGGACTACGCCGAGATGGCTCGACGCCATCGCGACGTCCAGCGCGCCGCGGCGACCTTCCGCTGGAATGGCCACGGCCACACCGTCTTCGTCACCGTTGACCGTTTCGGCAACCGCCCCGTGACACCGGAATTCAAGGCGGAACTGCGCGAGCAACTGAACGCCGTGCGCATGGCGGGCTACGACCTGGAGATAGACGCGCCGCGGTTTATCGCGCTCGAAATCGGCCTTTTCGTGTGCGCACACCGTGACCACTTCCGCTCACAGGTGCGGCAGGACCTGTTGCGCGCGCTCGGCGCAAGCCGTAATCCGGACGGCAGCACGGGCTTCTTCCACCCGGACAGGCTGACCTTCGGCAGCCCCGTCTATCTCAGTGCGATCTACGCCCGAACGATGGCGGTCGAGGGCGTCGCCTCGGTAGAGGCTCGACACTTCCGCCGACGGGGCAGTACCCGTACCGAGGCGCTGGAAGATGGCGTATTGACGTTCGGGCGGCTGGAGATAGCCCGGCTCGACAACGACCCGACCTACCCCGAGCACGGCACCCTGGAAATCGAAATGGGAGGCGGAAAATGAGCGGCGCACCCATCCGCATCGGGCACCCGGATGCCGGCGTGACAACCTCCACCTGTGGCTGCTGCGACGGTACCGCCCTGGCCACGCTACAGCCGACGGAAAACCGCCCAAACCTGTCGGCCATCGCCTTCCGTGCCGGCGACCACGCCAGCTTCAAGGCGTCCATGCTCACGAACCTCGCGTCCGCCGCGCACCCGGCGCTTGCCGATCTGCGCACCCGCGAGGACGACGACTTCTCCATCGCGCTGATCGATGCCTGGGCGTCGGTCTGCGATGTACTGACTTTCTACCAGGAGCGCCTCGCCAACGAAGCCTACATGGGCACGGCCACGGAGCGGCTGTCGGTGGGCGAACTCGCCCGGCTGATCGGCTACCGCCTGCACCCCGGCGCGGCCGCCGAAACCGATCTCGTCATCGTGATGGAGGACCCACCCGGCGCCGCCCCCGATGTCTCCGATCTGCTGGTGCCCGCCGGTACCCGCGTGCAGAGCCAGCCGGGGCCGGACGAAACGCCCCAGGTGTTCGAGACCCTCGCCGACCTCGAAACCCGGGTCGCCTGGAACACACTGCGCCCGCGCCTGACTCGCCCGATTCTGCCCGGCAACGGCGACCACTCCGCCTGGGCCGAGGGCACTCCGTCGCTGCAGGTCGGCGACGCCGTTGTTTTCATCTCCCGCGAAAGGAGTGACCAGGATTTCGCAGGCTTCGACGTCAATTCCACGCTGTGGGATTTCCGCCACATCACCTCGGTGGAAACCGCCGCCGACGGCCAGCGTACCCGCATCACCTGGGACACGGCTCTCGACAGCGTGGCGACTGCGGGGAATCAACCGACCCCCGGCCTGACGCTCTACCAGCTGCGCGAACGGGCCTCACTGTTCGGCTACAACGCGCCCCATCCCCGGGTTCTGTCAGAGGAAATTCGGGAAAGCTTCGGCTTTATCAGCGAGGAATTTCCGATCCTCGAGCCAGGGGAACCGATCCCCGAACCATCGCCGTCAGTCATTCGCGGTACCCCCGAACACCCGGGCGACTGGCACTTCACGCTTGCCGCGGGCACAGGGATCACGCTCGATACGATCTACACGCCGTTCGTCCCCCACAGCTGGACACTGCTCTCACTCCGCTCCGGCCTTGAAGAGCTGTACCGGATAGAGGATGCCAAGGCCGACGCCGAGGCGAGATATGCGATAGGCGGCCGCGCGACCCGCCTGACCCTGGACAAGTCCGCTCAGATAGCCGCGTTCGCGGCACATTACCGGCGCGTCGCGGTATACGGCGGGAGCGTCGAGATAGCGCTCGCCGAGACTCCGCTCGACGAATGGGTCGCGGGCGACAGGATCGAACTCGAGCAGGCCGTGGACGACCTGCCGGAGGGACGCAGACTGATCCTCCGCGGCCACCGGGCGCACTTGCGGGTGACGGCTCAGGTTGTCGGCCTGACAGCGGACGACGGTGCCCTCCGCGGCGTCACCAGAGGCGCGATCGTCACGCTGATGGACGCCCCCACCCCCCAAGGGGCCGATCTACGTTTTCGCCTGCGGGATGCAACCGGTTTTATCGGTACCGCCGTCGAGCCGCCCACGGCACTCGAGCCGGTTGCCGCACCCGAGGATTCGGAAGCCATCGCGCTCGCCGCCACCCTGGAGCGGATCGTCGCCGTGGACGCCAGCCACTCCCGCCTGGAACTGGCGGAACCGCTCGGCGCCGCCTTCGACCGCACCAGCCTGCGCATCCACGCCAATGTCGCCCGCGCCGCCCACGGCGAGGCGGCCACCGAGATACTCGGTGGCGGCACCCCTTCCTCACCTTTCCAAAAATTCCAGCTCAAGCAGGCACCCGTCACCCACCGCCTGGCTCCCACCGAGACCGGTGTCGAAAGCACCTTGCGGCTGCGTATCGACGGCGTGGAGTGGCGGGAAGTCCCCGACCTCTACCGGCGCGGCGCAACCGCCCGGGTCTACAAGACCTCGCTCACGGACGACGGCGAGACGGTGATCGAATTCGGCGACGGCATCTCCGGCGCCCGCCCTCCCGCCGGCCGCGACAATATCGTCGCCGAGCACTCGCGCGGCCTGGGGCGCGACGGCAACCTGCGCGCCGGGCAGTTGAAGCTGCCGCTCGACCGGCCGCTCGGGCTCAAGGCGACCGACAACCCGCTGCCCGCAGCCGGCGGCGCCGACCCCGAAGCCGCCGAAGAGGCCCGCATCAACGCGCCCGTGTTTACGCTCACCCTGGGCCGGGTGGTCTCGCTCACCGACTACCGCGATTTCGCGCTCGGCTTTCCCGGCATCGCCAGGGCCGAGGCCCGCTGGGTCTGGCAGGGCGAGACCAGGCGCATTCTCGTCACCATCGCCGGCGAGGGCGGCGCGGGAATTGCGCCCGGCTCCGCCACCTTCAGCAATCTGCTCGCCGCGCTGCGCGAGCTCGGCGACCCACTGGTGGGCGTGGATCTGCTTTCCTACCAACCGGCCAGTTTCCGGCTGGGGCTCAAGGTCGCGGTGGACAGCGCCTACGACAGCGACAGCGTGCTCGCCGCCACCGAACAGCGGCTGCGCCGGGCATTCTCCTTCGCCAGCCGCGGTTTCGGCGAGGTGCTGAGTCTCTCCGAAGTCGCCGCCGCCGCGCACAAGGTGGAGGGGCTGAAGGCGGTCGACATCGACCTGCTGTACCGCACCAGCAGCCCGCAGACGTTGCCGATCGCCCATGCGCGCCTGATTTCCCAGGGCGCGCGCCTGGGCGCGGACGGCACGCTGCTGCCGGCCGAGATACTCACCCTGGCCCCGGGCCCGCTGGACAAGCTGGAGGTGATGGCATGAACCGGATCACCCCCGACGCCCTCTACCGCCTGCTGCCCGCCGTCCACCGACTGCGCGACGCCGATGAAGGTGAGCCGCTCAGGGCGCTGGTCGCGGTCCTCGCCCGCGAGGGCGCGGCGCTCGAGGAGAATATCGAACAGCTCCTCGACAACCTGTTTATCGAAACCTGCGCCGACTGGGCTTCGCCCTATATCGGCGGCACCATCGGCTACCGGGGGCTCTACGACTTCGAGGGCGCCGACATCAGCAACCGCGCCGAAGTCGCCAACACCATCGGCTACCGCCGCCGCAAAGGCACCGCCGCGGTGCTGGAGGCCCTGGCCCGCGATGTCACCGGCTGGCCCGCCCACGTGGTGGAGTTCTTCCAGACCACCGCCACCTGCCAGCATATGAACCAGCTGCGGCCGGCCCACCACCTGGCGTCCGAGCTGCGCGATCCGCTGGCACTGGAGCCGCTGGGTCGCGCCTTCGACACCGTCTCGCACACGGTGGATGTCCGTTCGATCCAGCAGACCCGGTCGCGCAGAAGCATCGGTGGCCAACACAATTTCGCCCATATCGGCCTCTTCCTCTGGCGTCTGATACCCATGCCCCACCTCCGCGTGCCGGCGACTGAGGTGGACGGCCGCCGCTACCTCTTCGACCCGCTGGGCGCGCCGCGCCAGCTGGTGAACCTGCCCCAGCCGGAGCAGAGCATCACCTCGATCTCCCGCCCCGAGCATGTGCCCGGCGATATCTCCCGCCGCGCGCTGCACGCCGAGCCCTCCCTCTGGTACGGCCCCGGCCGCGCCTTCGAGATCTTTGTCGATGATCAGCCAGTACCCTTGGCGCATATCCAGGCCTGCGACCTCTCCGACGACGGGCCGGGCTGGAACCACTCGCCCCACGACGCGACTCCCGGAAACAACGCCCCGGTGCGCGTCGATCCCGCGCTGGGCCGCATCGCTTTTCCCGACGAAGAGCCGGGAGAGGTGCGCACCAGTTTTCACATCGGCTTCCCCGTCCGCATCGGCGGCGGCCAGTACAATCGCGCGTCCACCCTGAAGCGCCATCCCGGGCAGACGTTGATCCGCTATCCCGGCCCCGATCACCCGAGTCTTCAGAGCGCCATCGACGCCGTAGCGCCCGGTGGCGGAATCGTCGAGATCACCACCTCGGATGTGTTCGCCGAGAGCCTCGCCATCGCGGCCGAGCCCGGCACCGAGCTGGTCCTGCGCGCGGCCAACAACGTACGCCCCATACTGCGCCCGCCCGCCGCCATACAGATCACCGGCGGCGCCGAATCACGGATTGTGCTCAACGGCCTGGTCATCGAGGGCTTCCCCATCGAGATTCTGCCCACTGGGGACGGCGCATCGCCCAAGTCCGTGACCCTGCGCCACCTCACCCTGATTCCCGGTCTCGCCTTCACTGCCGATGGCGATCCCCAGAACCCGGGTGCCACCAGTCTGGTGGTCACCACCAGCGGCCTCGAACTCACCATCGACCGCGCCATCTGCGGCCCGATCCGCATGCACGCATCCACCAATGCGGATATCCGCGACAGCATCGTCGACGCCGCCGCACTGCCGGCCCGCAACAGCGCCGAGGGGCTCGCCATCGCCGGCCCCTCCGGCGAGGGCGATCCCGCCGGCGCGCTGACGATTGCCACCAGCACCATCATCGGCCGCGTGTTCGCGCGCAGCTTTCCGCTGGTTTCCAACGCCATACTGCACGCGCGAACCGCCGACGGCAGCGCACCCGTTCGCGCCCTGCGGCGGCAGCAGGGCTGCATGCGCTTCAGTTTTGTACCGCATGCCTCGGTGACCCCGCGCCGCTATCGCTGCCAGCCGCAACTCGCCATCGACCAGGCGGTGGCCACGGCGGAAGCCGAAGCCAACGGGCCCATCACCGCCGCGGAAAGGGCACTCATCCGCGCCCGCATCCTGCGCCGAATGCGTCCGGGCTTCGAGGCGCAGCGTGCCAGTCATCCCGCCTATGCCCGGCTGCGCCTCGCCAGCCCACTGGCGATCCGCACCGGCGCGTCGGACGAGGGCGAAATGGGCGTCCATCATCTCCTCGCCGTGCCACAACGCGAGGCCAACCTGCGTATCCGGCTGGAGGAGTACCTGCGTTTCGGCCTGGAGGCGGGGATCTTCTACGAAACATAAATTTCTGCGACGTATCAGCTTGGAAAGGAGGAAACTTCCATGAGCGGTGACTACAGCAGAGACAGTTTCGATGCCCTGCGGGACTATGCCGGGGTATTCCTGCAGCAGGGCCGCGCGGTGCTCGACAGCGACTGGAACGAACTGGTGGAAATGTTCGAGCGCCGCATCCGCGCGGGAACGGTGGATACCATCGGTCGCGCCGTGGTCCCGCGGGAAACGCCGCTCGGCTTCGAAATCCGCCTGACGGATACCGGCCTCGAAATTGGCCGTGGCCGCTTCTACCAGTACGGCAAGCTCCTGGAGTGCCACGGCTCGGCCAATTTCGATGACGGTGACGCCTCCCTGCCCGCTCCCGTCTTCGACCGCGCGCGCCCCGGATCAGGCGGCCCCGAAGGCGTACTCGACGAGATGATCGCACCACCCGCAGGCGATTTTATCGATTACTTCGACCAACCCTACTGGCCCACCCCCGAGGAATTGCCCCAGGACGGCACCCACCTCGTCTATGTCGTGAGCTGGCAGCGGGAGATTACCCCCACCGAAGTTACCGGCCTGCTGGAGCCCGCCCTCGACGGGCTCGACACAACGACGCGATGGCAGACCGCGTGGCAGGTCCGCGTTCTGCGGGACATCAGCGACACCGCCACCTGCGCCACGCCCGACGATGAACTCGCCGGCTGGCTCGACGAGATCGCTCCCTCCACCGCACGCCTGACCACAGGCACCATCGACATCGAGGACCCGGAAGACCCCTGCCTGGTACCACCGACCGAAGGCTATTCCGGTATCGAGAACCAGTTTTACCGGATCGAGATCCACGCCACCGGTGAACCGGATGACGATGGCAACCCGCCGTCCCAGGGAGACGCGCACTTCAAGTTCAGCCGCGAGAACGCCTCGGTCCGCGCGTCGGTGGTGTCGATCGCCGAGGACACGGAGAGTGTCACCGTCGGCCGCATCGGCCGCGACCAGGTACTGCGCTTCCGCCCGGGCGACTGGGTAGAGATCACCGATGATCACCGCGAGTTGAACCACCATTCGGGCCAGATACTGCGTGTGGCCGATGTCGATCCAGAGACCCGGGAGATCGAGTTCGAAGACACCATCGAGGCCGACCTGCTGCCGTCGGGCATGGACGGTGACACGGTGGCCACCAGGCATACCCGACTTATCCGCTGGGACCAGCAGGGCGTCATTCGGCTGGACGACGGCAGCGTGTGGATCGACCTCGACACCGAGGACGCCAACGGGCTGATCCCGGTGCCACCCGACGACCGCGCCGTCATACTGGAAAGCGGGATCACGGCCTCCTTCTCTACCGCCGCGGGACCCGGCGGCTACCGCGAGATGGACCACTGGCGGTTTGCCGCGCGCACCGCGGGTACCCAGATCGACCCCCTCCACGGAGCGCCTCCGGACGATGTACAACGCCACTACAGCCGCCTCGCCATCTTGCGCCAGGAGGACGGGGCGGCCTCCGTGGTCGACTGCCGCCTCTTCTGGCCCCCCCGGTTCGAGACAGGCGAAGGCTGTGCCTGCACCGTATGCGTCACCGCCGCGGGGCACACTTCCGGTGAGCTGACCATTCAGGACGCCATCGGCCAGATCGGCGCGGCGGGTGGCACCGTGTGCCTCGAGGCCGGCACCTATGCACTGCGCCAGCCGCTGCGCCTGTCCAACCGCAACGCCATCCGCATGGTCGGCCAGGGACTCGGCACCATGCTCGTGTACCAGGGCGCGGGCGGGGCCCTGCGGGTCGAAACCTGCACCGATATCGAACTCGAGGATTTCACCCTTCTCGCCGCCCCGGCAACCGGCGACGACGGCGCTTCGCTGCCGGTGCACGGGGTCGCGGCGGTCAACACCTCGCTTCTGGCGTTGCGCCGGCTGGCCGTGCTTGTGGCGTCGCCAACTCCGGAAGATCGCTTCGACTTCGGCATCGCACTCGATGGCGTCCAGATCGGTACCAAAGTCGCGGAATGCGTCTCCATCGCACCTCACGCCCTCGGTTCGCGCTCCTCCTACGGACTCGATGAGGACGACGACCTGCAATTCGTCGCCTTTGCCGAGTTGCGCGCACTCGACTGCATTCTGTTCGGCGGTCGCGACGCCGTGCGCATCGACCGTGCGGCAATGAATATCGCCGCTGCCAGGCTGTCGCGCAACCTGGTCTTTTCGACCGGTGGCGGCATCCGCATCAACTGGGCCGAACTCCCTGCGGCATCCCTGTCGATCGACGGCAGCACGGTCGTCACCAACCGCACCGCCGTGACTGTTTCGGCCGGCACCACACGGGTGCAGGATTGCGAGATATCCGGCGGCAACGAGGGGGACAGCGACGGCATCTTCCTCGCCCCGAGCATCCTGCCCGAAACGCTGACCGACGCCCAGATTATCGGCAACACCATCTTCGAGTGCGGCGCGGGTATCCGCATCGCCGGTGCACACGACACCCTGTTCATCAAGCGCAACATCATTCGCGACAGCGCGGAGGCGGGTATCGCCACCCGTCCCGACGCCACCATCCGTCACCTCACCATCGATAACAACTCGATCGAACGGATCGGACTCAATACGAGCCTGGATGCCGCCACCGGCATCGCGCTGACCTCGGTCGAATCCGGCCAGGTGATCGGCAACTCGATCCGGCGCGTGGGGGAGGCGGGGTTCTCCGGCCAGCACTACGTCGGCATCGGCGTCCAGGGTGTCGGCAGTGTGGACATATCGTCCAACGTCGTGTCGGAAATCGGTGGCAACCTGCCGGAAAGCGCATCGGTCGGGATCCTCGCCCGGCAGCCTTTTCTCGGCTTGCACATCGGCTCGAACCGCGTTATCGGCGATCTCCAACGGGGTGAGGAACGGGTCGACTGGCGAGCCATCCAGGTCGGCGAGCCACTTGACGATTTTGGCGCCAACGACCTGGGCACGCCCGCGAATGGCTTCACCGCGGCGATACCCATCTTCGAGGCCACCGAGCTGGTCTATTTCAACGTTGCGGAAGAGACCTGGACGGCATCCGCCGGGCACTTCGCGGTTGCCCTTCCCGCATCACCCTCTCAGATGACGTGCATCGGCAACCAGGCGCGGTCCGCGCGGAACCTCCTCGGCGCAATGGTGACCATGGTCGTCCCCGGTGCTACCGGGCTCTCTTTCGCCAACAATATCTGTCACCTGCAAAGCGAGGTGGGCTTGCGCGAGCTGGTATTGCTCGGGGCGCCGAGAGTATCGGCGCCGAGCAACAACCTGACGCACTTCAACGGCGAGGTTTCGATGCACATCGTCACGGGCCGCGGGGGCGCCGCCACGCCCATCGGCAATATCACCTCCGCCGCGATCATCGTCCATCCCGGTGGCCTGCCCGCGCCTTTCGCGGCGCTCAACTTGAATGCTTGACCGGAGGGAAGGGTCATGCCGACCAAAATCGCCACTCTCGGCCGCGAACGCACCATCGCCACGCTGGCCCGCCGTCTTTACAAGATCGAGGGCCGCGGCCGCACCGATCTCCAGCGCCGCGCCGAGGCCGCCCTGATTGCAGCCAACCCGCGACTTTCCAGTGCGGAGGGTTTCCGTGCCGGCAGACACATTGTCGTGCCCCCGATAAGCGGGTTGACGCCTACTGAAGACGTCAGCACCGCCGACGCTGACGGCAAGGGCCCGATGGGCGAGACAGCGCTGCGCCTTCAGGCCCTCGGCAGCCGGATCGAAGACAGCTTCAGTCGCGCTTCCGAGACTCGCCAGAAGGCATTGAAACACCTCGACAACGCCCATTTCGTTACCGAGGCCCGCGCTGCCCTCCCCGAGAGTACCAAACTCCTCTCCAGGACCAAGGACCGTCTCGCTCGAGAAGACGAACAGCTCGAGGCGAAAAGCAAGGTCTTCCGGAATGCCGTTTCTGCGGCACTCGAAGGCGTAAAGGCGCTTGACGAGCTGACCCGCAGGACCGGTCCGCCCTGAAGGCGAGCGAGGCGCGGCGACAGACGCTCGAGGCGGTGCCCGAGCAGGCGCTGCCGACCTCGAGGCCCAGCGCCGCCGAGCGTCTTGAAGAGGGGGGAGAGGCGCCCGTTACAGCTCGTCCAGATAGCGTTCGGCGTCGAGCGCCGCCATGCAGCCGCTGCCGGCCGAGGTCACGGCCTGGCGATAGACGTGGTCCATGACGTCACCGGCAGCGAACACGCCCGGCACGCTGGTGGCGGTGGCGTTGCCTTCGAGGCCCGACTGCACCCGGATGTAGCCACCGGCCATCTCCAGCTGCCCCTCGAAGATGCCGGTGTTGGGGGTGTGACCGATGGCGATGAACACCCCCGGTGCCGCCAGCTCCTTGGTGCTGCCGTCCTGCGTGGACTTGAGGCGCACGCCGGTCACGCCGGTGTTGTCGCCCAGCACCTCGTCGAGGGTGTGGTTCCACACCAGCTCGATGTTGCCGTTCTCGGCCTTCTCGAACAGCTTGTCCTGGAGGATCTTCTCGGCGCGCAGGGCGTCGCGACGGTGCACCAGGGTCACCTTGGAGGCGATGTTGGCGAGATAGAGCGCCTCCTCCACGGCGGTGTTGCCGCCGCCCACCACCACGACCTCCTGGTTGCGGTAGAAGAAGCCATCGCAGGTGGCGCAGGCCGAGACACCCTGGCCCATGAACTGCTGTTCGGAGGGCAGGCCCAGGTAGCGGGCACTGGCCCCGGTGGCGATGATCAGGGCATCGCAGGTGTAGGTGCCGTTGTCGCCCTTGAGGGTGAAGGGACGTCCCCGAAGCTCCACCTCGTGGATATGGTCGAAGAGCACCTCGGTGTCGAAGCGCTCGGCATGTCGCTTCATGCGCTCCATCAGCTCCGGGCCCTGGACGCCGATGTCGTCGCCCGGCCAGTTGTCCACGTCGGTGGTGGTGGTCAGCTGGCCACCGGCCTGCATGCCGGTGATCAGCAGCGGCTTGAGGTTGGCACGGGCCGCATAGACGGCCGCGGAGTAACCGGCCGGGCCGGAGCCGAGAATGATCAGGCGTTCGTGACGCGCTTCGCTCATGGATAACCTCACTCATCGTTCATGGGTCGTGCAGGAAGCCTCTGCTCCCCCACTGATGTCCCGGTTCATGCCGGCTGGACACGGCGACGAAGGCCCATTGTAGCAGCCGAAACCGCCGGGAGCCGCCCTCGGTCGCCTGGGGCGACACCCGGTCACAGCACGTCGTCGTCGCGCCCCAGGATCACGCTTTCCAGCTCGCCGTCCACAGACACCTCGATGCGCAGCTGGATCGGGGCGCAGCAGCGAGGACAGTCCTCCCAGGTCTCCTGGCTGCCCTCGGACCGGTCCACCAGCAGCTCGAAGGGCGTGTCGCAGTAGGGGCAGTGCACCGGATAACGATCGAGTTGCTCCTCGTGCATGGTCTTCCTCCGTGCACTCGTCGAATGGTTGATGGGGGCCGGCCACCGCTTTTCAAGCCAGGGCGTACCGGCCCCTCCCTCGTCCACGGGCAGTGATTGAAAGTGGCGCCTATCATGACCATGTGTGTTCCAAGGTACCAGGGGGGTTCGTTCACCCTCCCGCGAAAGGAGGACAGCATGAGCACCGAGTCCACACCGGATACCCTGCAGACGCTCGAGGCAGGTGGCACCACCTACCATTACCATAGCCTGCCGAAGGCCGCCGAGGCGCTGGGCGACATCGATCGGCTGCCGATGACGCTGAAGATCCTGCTCGAGAACCAGTTGCGCTTCGCCGGTGAGCCGAGCGTCTCCCGCGACGACATGCAGGCCCTGGTCGACTGGCAGCAAGAGGCCCGCTCCGACCGCGAGATCGGCTACCGCCCGGCCCGGGTGCTGATGCAAGACTTCACCGGCGTGCCGGGGGTGGTGGATCTTGCCGCCATGCGCGCCGCGGTGGAGGCGCTGGGCGAGAGCCCGGATCGCATCAACCCGCTCTCTCCGGTGGACCTGGTCATCGATCACTCGGTGATGGTCGACAAGTTCGGCAATGCCACTGCCTTCCGCGACAACGTCGCCATCGAGATGGAGCGCAACCGCGAGCGCTACGAGTTCCTGCGCTGGGGCCAGCAGGCCTTCGACAACTTCCGGGTGGTACCGCCGGGCACCGGCATCTGTCACCAGGTCAACCTGGAGTACCTGGGCAAGACCGTCTGGCCCCGGGAGGAGGACGGCAAGACCCTCGCCTACCCCGACACCCTGGTGGGCACCGACTCCCATACCACCATGATCAACGGCCTGGGCGTGCTCGGCTGGGGCGTCGGCGGTATCGAGGCCGAGGCGGCCATGCTCGGCCAGCCGGTGTCGATGCTGATCCCCGAGGTGATCGGCTTCAAGCTCACCGGCAAGCTGCGCGAGGGCATCACCGCCACCGACCTGGTACTGACGGTGACCGAGATGCTGCGCAAGAAGGGCGTGGTGGGCAAGTTCGTCGAGTTCTACGGCGACGGCCTGGCCGATCTGCCGCTGGCCGACCGCGCCACCATCGCCAACATGGCGCCCGAGTACGGCGCCACCTGCGGCTTCTTCCCGGTGGACGAGGAGACGCTGACCTACATGCGCCTGACCGGCCGCGACGACGCCCAGGTGGCGCTGGTCGAGGCCTACTGCAAGGCCCAGGGGCTGTGGCGCGAGCCCGGCCATGAGCCGATCTTCAGCGACACCCTGCACCTGGACATGGACGAGGTGGAGGCGAGCCTGGCCGGGCCCAAGCGGCCCCAGGACCGGGTGGCGCTCAAGGACATGAAGGCGACCTTCGCCAGGCTGATGGACACCGACGGCGACAAGCTGTCCGAGACCGAGAAGGGCCGCCTCTTCTCCGAGGGCGGCCAGACCGCCGTCGGCGTGCATGACAGCTACGTGCACCACGACAGCCAGGATGTCGAGCTCGCCGGCGAGGCCTTCAAGCTCAACCCCGGCGCCGTGGTGATCGCCGCCATCACCTCCTGCACCAACACCTCCAACCCCAGCGTGATGATGGCCGCCGGCCTGCTGGCCAGAAATGCCCTGGCCAGGGGCCTGCGGACCAAGCCCTGGGTCAAGACCTCCCTGGCCCCGGGCTCCAAGGTGGTGACCAAGTACCTGGAGGCCGGCGGCGTCAACGACGACCTCGATGCCCTGGGCTTCCAGCTGGTGGGCTACGGTTGCACCACCTGCATCGGCAACTCCGGCCCGCTGCACGAGGCCATCGAGCAGGCCATCGAGGATGGCGACCTCACCGTGGCGTCGGTGCTTTCCGGTAACCGCAACTTCGAGGGGCGCATCCACCCCCTGGTCAAGACCAACTGGCTCGCCTCGCCGCCGCTGGTGGTGGCCTACGCCCTGGCCGGCAATGTCCAGCTCGACCTGACCCGGGACCCGCTGGGCGTCGACCGCCACGGCCAGCGGGTCTACCTCAGGGACATCTGGCCCAGCCAGGCGGAGATCGCCGAGGCCGTGGAGAAGGTCAGGACCGAGATGTTCCGCAAGGAGTATGCCGAGGTGTTCGACGGTGACGAGACCTGGCAGGCGCTCGAGGTCCCCGAGAGCCAGGTCTACGCGTGGTCGACGGACTCCACCTACATCCAGCATCCGCCCTTCTTCGAGGGCATGGGCCGGACCCCCGAGGCCATCGAGGACGTCAGGGACGCCCGGATACTGGCCCTACTGGGCGACTCGGTGACCACCGACCACATCTCCCCGGCCGGCTCGATCAAGCCCGACAGCCCCGCCGGACGCTACCTGCAGGAGCGCGGCATCAAGCCGGTCGACTTCAACTCCTACGGCTCGCGTCGCGGCAACCACGAGGTGATGATGCGCGGCACCTTCGCCAACGTGCGCATCAGAAACGAGATGCTCGACGGCGTGGTCGGCGGCGAGACCCGCCATGTGCCCAGCGGCGAACAGATGGCCATCTACGACGCGGCCATGAAATACCAGCAGGAAGGCACGCCGCTCGTCGTGATCGCCGGCAAGGAGTACGGCACCGGCTCCTCCCGCGACTGGGCGGCCAAGGGCACCCGGCTGCTCGGCGTGCGCGCCGTGCTCGCCGAGTCCTACGAGCGCATCCACCGCTCCAACCTGATCGGCATGGGCGTGGTGCCGCTGCAGTTCCCCGAGGGCGAGAGCCGCAAGACCCTGGGCCTGACCGGCGACGAGCAGGTCTCCATCGAGGGGCTTGCCGAGCTCACCCCGGGCGGCCGGGTCAAGGTGACCATCGCCAGCGACAAGGGCGAGAAGACGTTCGAGGCGCTGTGCCGCATCGACACCGCCAACGAACTGGAGTACTACCGCCACGGCGGCATCCTGCACTATGTGCTGCGCAAGATGATCGGTGCGGCCTGACCAGGACGGCATGAGCGCGCCCCCGATCCTCCACCACTGATGCGAAAGGCCCCGCCGCGGCGGGGTCTAGAACGAGCGGCGGCGGTAGCGGCGGTATTCCGGGTTCCAGCTGTTGCGCTCGATGGCGGCACGCAGCTTGATGCCGTCGGTCTTGGGCGCCACGCCTTCGTGCTGGGCCTGGGCGGCGACGTCGAAGGCGATGGCCTTGGAGAGCTCACGGATCTGGGAGAGCGCCGGCAGGAGCGCTCCCTCGCCGTTCTTGACCAGCGGGGCTTCGCGAGCCAGTGCGCGGGAGGCGGACATCAGCATGGCGTCGGTGACCCGCTTGGCCCCGCTGGCGACCACGCCCAGACCGATGCCGGGGAAGATGTAGGCGTTGTTGCACTGGGCGATGGGGTAGGTGGCGCCGTCGAGCACCACCGGGGCGAAGGGGCTACCGGTGGCCACCAGCGCCTGGCCATCGGTCCAGGCGAGCACGTCCTCGGGCGTCGCCTCGGCCCGGGAGGTGGGGTTGGAGAGCGGCATCACCAGGGGGCGGGAGCAGGCGGCATGCATGGCGCGGATCACTTCTTCGGTGAAGATGCCGGGCTGGCCACAGACCCCGATCAGCATCGTTGGACGCACCTGGGTGACCACTTCCAGCAGGTCGCGGCCGTGCCACCCATTCAACAAGGCAGGATCCTTGGCGAGGCGCCGCTGGAAGTCCCACAACCCGCCCATGTCGGAGGTCACCAGTCCGTCCCTGTCGACCATGTAGATGCGTTGGCGCGCCTCCTTCTCGGTCAGCCCCTCGGCCTGCATCGCCACCACGATCTGTTCGGCGATGCCGCAACCCGCCGAGCCGCCGCCGACGAACACCACCCGTTGCTGCCCGACCCCCTCGTCGCGGGCCTGGCAGGCCGCCATCAGCGTCCCCACGCAGACCGAGGCGGTCCCCTGGATATCGTCGTTGAAGCAGCACAGCCGGTTGCGATAGCGCTCCAGCAGCGGCATGGCGTTGGCCTGGGCGAAGTCCTCGAACTGCAGCAGCACGTTCGGCCAGCGCCGCTTCACCGCGGCGATGAACTCGGCCATGAAGGCATCGTACTCCTCCTGCTCGATGCGCTTGTGGCGCCACCCCATGTACATCGGATCGTCGAGCAGGGCGCGGTTGTTGGTGCCCACGTCGAGCATGATCGGCAGGGTATAGGCGGGGCTGATGCCGCCGCAGGCGGTGTAGAGCGACAGCTTGCCGATGGGAATGCCCATGCCGCCGATGCCCTGGTCGCCGAGGCCGAGGATACGCTCGCCGTCGGTGACCACGATCACCTTCACCTTGTCCTTGGTGGCGCTGCGCAGGATGTCGTCCATGCGGTCGCGGTCCGGATAGGAGATGAAGAGACCGCGGTGGTTGCGATAGATGTTGGAGAACTCCTCGCAGGCCTTGCCCACCGTGGGCGTGTAGATGATCGGCAGCATCTCCTCGAGGTGCTCCGAGACCAGGCGGAAATAGAGCGTCTCGTTGTCATCCTGGATGGCGCGCAGGTAGATATGGCGATCCAGATCGTTCTGGCACTGGCGATACTGCCGGTAGGCCCGTTCCGCCTGCTCCTCGATGGATTCCACGTTCTGCGGCAGCAGGCCGATCAGGTTGAACTCGAGGCGCTCTTCGCGGGTGAAGGCGCTCCCCTTGTTGAGCAGCGGCATCTCGAGCAGCGGGGGACCGGCATAGGGAATGTAGAGGGGGCGCTTGAATTCGTTGGTCATCTCTCGCCTCGGTGCGTTGACTGGAAAGCGGGCCATGGGCGCTCTCGCCGGCGCCTTGGCGACAACTCTACCATGCCCGAAACGACGGTGCCCCGACCGAGGCGGTCGGGGCACGTTCCTCCTCGCCGGGGGCGCGATCAGTTGCCCTTGACCACCGGCCGTCGCCCCACGTCGCCCTCGAAGAAGAGCGGGCGCAGCTTCACGCCCAGCATGTTGCCGGCAAACCCCGCCACCAGCCATACCCAGCCGTGCAGACTGCCCGAGGCAATGCCGCTGAAGTAGGCGCCGATGTTGCAGCCGAAGGCCAACCGCGCGCCATAGCCCAGCATCAGGCCGCCGATCACCGCCGCCAGCAGCGACTTCGACGGGATGCGAAAGTTGGGGGCGAAGCGACCGGCGAGCGACGCCGCCATCAGGGCGCCGAGCAGGATGCCGACGTTCATCACCGTGGTGATGTCGCTCCAGACGCTGGCCCGAAGCGCCGCGGCATTGCCCGGCGCCTGCCAGTAGCCCCAGGCGGAGACGTCACCACCCAGGAACTCGTAGCCCTTGGCGCCCCACAGCGCGAAGGCCGAGGTAATGCCCCAGGGGCGCCCGGCCAGGGCCAGGGTGGCGAAGTTGAGCAGCGCCAGCGCCACGGCACCGGCGAGCAGCGGCCAGGGGCCGATGAGCCAGCGCCGGTTGCCGGCATCGATCCTCGGCACCCGCTCCAGTCGGCCATGGCGGCGCTTCTCGAGCAGCACGGTCAGCGCCGCGATGGCGGCAAACAGCACCAGGCTGATGGCGATGCCGCCACCGGCACCGAACTCGGTGACCAGCGAGGTCGGCCGCAAGGCCGGCAGGCTCTGCCACCAGGCGAAGTGGGCGCTGCCGATCAGCGAGCCGACGATGAAGAACAGCAGGGTGATCAGCATGCGGGCGTTGCCGCCGCCGGCGGTGTACAGGGTCCCCGAGGCGCAGCCGCTGCCGAGTTGCATGCCGACGCCGAAGAGGAAGGCACCGACCACCACCGAGACGCCGATCGGCGCCACGAAGCCCGAGACGCTCTGCCCGAACAGCGTACCGGCACCCAGGGCGGGGAAGAACAGCAGCACGGCGATGGCCAGCATCACCATCTGGGCGCGCAGCCCGCGCCCGCGGCGCTCGGTGATGAAGACCCGCCAGGAGGCGGTGAAGCCGAAGGCGGCGTGGTAGAGCACCATGCCCAGCGCCCCGCCCACCACCATCAGCAGGCCGATGCGGCCGCCGAAGGCACTGCCCACGGCCAGGGCACCCAGCAGCAGGGCACCGGCGGCCACGGCGGGGACGGAAAGGCGCTGGCGTTCTGTGGGGACGAGTTCGCTCATGGCGTGGCTTCCTCGATGCCGTCAGGAACAGGAGTTGATGAGAAGCATGCTAACGACTCGGGAAGAGAACGTGAAAGCATCAAACCGCTGAAACACATTCGAAGGGAGAATATGGGAGGCCAGCCACGCCAAGGGGCGCCGATGGCGCCCCTGGTAGCGTTGCCGACATCACGGCGTCACACGAAGCGCCCCAGCCCGACCGCCTCGCGCAGGCGGTCCATGAAGGGGGCGGCCTCGGCGCGGGCCCGCTCGGCGCCCTTCTGCAGGACCCGTTCGATATGTCCGGGATCCTCCATCAGCGCCTGGTAGCGCTCGCGCGGCTCGCGCAGCTGCTCGTTCAGGTATTCGAAGAGGCGGTTCTTGGCCTCCCCCCAGCCGATGCCATTCTCGTAGTCGCGACGCAGGGCGGCGGCCTCCTCGGTACTTGCGAAGGCCGAGTAGATCTGGAACAGGGTGCAGGTGTCCGGGTCCTTGGGCTCGCCGGGCTCCAGCGAGTTGGTCTTGATCTTGCGCACCAGCTTCAGCAGCTTCTTCTCGGAGACGAACAGCGGGATGGTGTTGTTGTAGCTCTTGGACATCTTGCGTCCGTCGAGGCCGTTGAGCACCGCCACCCGGTCGTCCACCACCGCCTCGGGCAGGGTGAAGAAGTCGCCCCGGAAGAGGTGGTTGAAGCGCCCGGCGATGTCCCTGGCCATCTCGATGTGCTGGACCTGGTCGCGGCCCACCGGCACCTTGTGGGCGTTGAACATCAGGATATCGGCGGCCATCAGCACCGGGTAGCCGAACAGCCCCATGGTGATGCCCTTATCGGGGTCCTGGTTGCCGGCGGCCTCGTTCTCGGCCACCGCCGCCTTGTAGGCGTGGGCGCGGTTCATCAGTCCCTTGGCGCAGACGCAGGAGAGCATCCAGGTCAGCTCGGTGATCTCGTAGACGTCCGACTGGCGGTAGAAGATGGCGTTGTCGGTATCCAGCCCCAGCGCCAGCCAGGTGGCGGCGATCTCCAGGCGCGACTCCTGCACCCGCTTGGGATCCTGACACTTGATCAGGGCATGCAGGTCGGCGAGAAAGTAGTAGGACTGGACACTCGGGTCCTGGCTCGCCGCGATAGCGGGCTTGATGGCCCCCACGTAGTTGCCCAGGTGCGGGGTGCCGGTGGTGGTGATGCCGGTGAGAACGCGTGTCTTGGTCATGGAGTCGGACTGTGTCACTGATCGGTGGCAAATGCCGCCCATCTTACCGCGCCGCCCCGGTCAAGGCGACCGGGGCATGCGGCAAGCGGTATTCTCGCGGCTTGCCCGGCGACAGGCCGACGTGGAGGCGCTGTGAACCCCTCCCTGGGCGCTACATTCTTCTTCCCTGAAGAATGACCTCCACTCTGGCCTGTCCCCTGCGCCGCTCACGCTGACGGATGTGTCTCGACGCCTTGCCTTACTTCACCAGGGTAGCGGGTTCGACGCTCTCCAGGCCGAAGGCCTCGGCCACCGCGGCGTAGGTGATCCGGCCGTCGTGGACGTTGAGCCCGGCCGCGAAGTGCGGGTCGTCGGCCAGTGCCTGCTTCCAGCCCTTGTCGGCCAGCGCCATGACGAACGGCATGGTGGCGTTGGTCAGCGCCTGGGTCGAGGTGCGTGCCACCGCCCCGGGCATGTTGGCCACGCAGTAGTGAACGATGCCGTCGACGACATAGGTCGGCTCGGCGTGGGTGGTGGCCCGGCTGGTCTCGAAGCAACCGCCCTGGTCGATGGCCACGTCGACCAGCACACCCCCCGGTTTCATGTCGGCGAGCATGGCGCGGGTGATCAGCTTGGGCGCGGCGGCCCCGGGTATCAACACGGCCCCGATGATCAGGTCGGACTCGCGCACCGCCTCGTCGATGGCGTCGGCGGTGGAGAAGACCGTCTTCATGCGCCCCTGGTAGCGATCGTCCAGGGTCTCGAGCCGCGGGATCGACTTGTCGAGTACCGTGACCTCGGCGCCCAGGCCCAGCGCCATGCGGGCGGCGTTCTCGCCCACCACGCCGCCACCGATCACCGCGACCTTGCCGGGTGCCACGCCGGGCACGCCGGGCAGCAGCACGCCGGAACCGCCCTGGGCCTTCTCCAGGCTGTGGGCGCCGGCCTGCACTGCCATGCGGCCCGCCACGGTGCTCATCGGCGCCAGCAGTGGTAGACCGCCCTGGCGGTCGGTGACGGTCTCGTAGGCGATGCAGGTGGCCCCGCTCGCCATCAGGCCGCGGGTCAGTGTCTCTTCCGCGGCCAGGTGCAGGTAGGTGAACAGTGTCTGGCCAGCCGTCAGGCGGGCCACCTCCTCGGCCTGGGGCTCCTTGACCTTGAGGATCAGCTCGGCACCGGACCACACCGCCGACACCGCCGCTTCCAGCCGTGCCCCGGCGGCCTCGTAGTCGCTGTCCGGGAAGCCCGCCCCCTCACCGGCTCCGGCCTGCACAGTGACCTGGTGCCCGCGAGCGACCAGCTCCCGGGCCCCGGTGGGAGTCAGCGCGACGCGATACTCGTGGTTCTTGATCTCCTTCGGCACGGCGATCTTCATGGGCTCCACCTGCATGCTCTTGTTGGGTAATGTCCTCTTCATTACAGCACAGACAGAGCATCCACGAAGAATCCACGCACAAGTTCAATAAAAACTCGCAAATCGATGGCATTCAGCAAAAAATCATCGTGTCAAAAGGCTGGCTAGCAGAAATCCCTACGGCCACTTCCGGCCCTGCGTCAGACGAGGCAGGCACTCAGCCCGAGCGGTGGGCGCCACAGTTCCAGCAGGTATCGAAGACCCCCTCCAGGGTTTCCCCGCACCTCGGACAGGTCCAGTCGGGGCGCTCGCTACCCCCTTCCAGGGAGTCGCGGATCAGCGCCTCGGCGCGCTCGCGGTTATGGGGCGCCACCCACACCTCGGGCTCGCACTCCCCCAGCGGCAGCTCCCCGGCGCCGCCGCCCAGGGTCATGTTGCGCAGCTCGGCGGGGATCCCCGCCGCGTCCAGCACATTGTGCAGATGACTGACCAGCAGCGCATTGGAGTGGGCAAAGACGCGTACGTAGCGAGGTGCCGTCACACGACCTCCCGATCAATCCCGGAACACACGAACGCCCAGGGCCTTGAGGTAGGACGTCTCGGGAATCGCCGGATGCACCGGATGATCCGGCCCCTGGTGCCCCTGGAAGAGGATCTGGCCCTGGCGGTCCTGGTGGCGCACCGCGCCACGCACCACGTCGACCAACCGCTCCGGCGCCAGGTGCATGGAGCACGAGGCCGACAGCAGCAGCCCGTCACGCCCCAGCAACCGCATCGCCTCGCGGTTGAGCTTGCCGTAGGCACGCTCGCCGGCCGGGATGTCCTTGCGCTTCTTGATGAAGGCGGGCGGATCGAGGATCACCACGTCGAACTGCTCGCCGTCGGCCTTGAGCGCGGCCAGGGCCTCGAAGGCGTCGCCCTCGCCCACCGCCACTCGCTCGTGCAGGCCGTTGAGGGCGGCGTTCTCGGCGACCCGCGCCAGGGCCGTGCCGGAGGCGTCCACGCAGAGCACCTCGCTGGCACCATGGGCCGCGGCCTGGATGCCCCAGCCACCCACGTAGCTGAACAGGTCGAGCACCCGCTTGCCGGCCACCAGGCCATTGAGCCAGGCGCGGTTGACCCGGTGGTCGTAGAACCAGCCGGTCTTCTGGCCGTCGAGCACCGGAGCCGCGAAGTGCACGCCGTTCTCCTCCAGCAGCACGCGCTCGGGCAGCTCGCCCTTGACCACCTCGACGCCGGACTCGAGCCCCTCCTGGCGTCGGCCGCTGGTGTCGTTGCGCAGCACCACCACGGCCGGCGAGAGCACCTTGTCCAGGGCGTCGAGCAGCTCGGCGGCCACTGCCTGCATGCCGGCAGTGTTGAGCTGCACGACGAGCACCTCGTCGTAGCGGTCGATGACCAGCCCCGGCAGCAGGTCACCCTCGCCGTGCACCAGGCGATAGAAGGGCCTGGCAAAGAGCCGTTCGCGCAGCGCCAGCGCCTGGTTCAGGCGGTGCACCAGCAGCGAGCGGTCGAGCCCCTGCGTCGGGTCTCGGGAGACCAGTCGGGCACTGATCAACGAGTGAGGATTGACGTAGGCCACGCCCACGGCCTTTCCGTTCGCCGCCTCCACCACCACCTGCTCGCCGGCCTCCAGGGTCTTCAGCGGGGTCGCCTCGGTGTCGATCTCGTTGGAGTAGAGCCACAGGTGGCCGGCCTTCAGGCGGCGGTCGGCATTCTTCTTCAGGCGCAGGGAAGGGAGGGTCATGGCATATCTCGTCGTATGGAAAGTCGGGAAAGGGACTCAATGCTGGCAGGCGGCACAGAAGACACTGGCGCGCTGCCCCAGGGTTACCAGGCGCAGCTCGGCGCCGCAGCGCCGACAGGACTCGCCGTCGCGGCCATAGACGTTGAGGCACTGCTTGAAGTAGCCGGGCTCACCGGTGCCACCGACGAAATCGCGCAGGGTGGTCCCGCCCTGGGTGATGGCCGCGGCCAGCACCTCACGTACCGCCCCTGCCAGCCGATCATAGCGTTCCCGGGAGATGCGGCCGGCGGCGCGGCGTGGGTCGATACCGGCCAGGAACAGCGCCTCGGCGGCATAGATGTTGCCCACCCCCACCACCACGGCACTGTCCATCAGGAAGGGCTTCACCGCCAGGCGCCGCCCGCGGGAGCGGGTGAACAACCGCTCGCCGTCGAAGGCGTCGGAGAGCGGCTCCGGCCCCAGGCGAGCCAGGCGCGGATCGCTCTCGGCGGTGCCGACCAACCAGTCGACGAAGCCGAAGCGGCGTGGGTCGTGGTAACGCAGGATGGCCCCGTCGTCGAGCACCAGGTCGAGGTGGTCGTGCTTCTTCGGCAGCTCGCCGAGCCGGGCGATACGCAGGCTACCTGACATGCCCAGATGCCAGAGCAGGGTCCCCGCCCCCTCCCCGTCCGCCCCCCGCGGGGTGGGCGAGGAGAACGGCACCAGCAGGTACTTGGCGCGGCGGGCCAGCCCCCCGATACGCGCCCCGACCAGGCGCTCGACGAGGTCCGCCGGCACCGGCACGCGCAGGCGTGGCTGGCGCACGATCACCTCGGTGATCTCGCGCCCCTCCACATGGGGGGCGATACCGCGGCGGGTGGTCTCGACTTCGGGCAGTTCGGGCATCGGGTCTCTCGCTCCGCTCGACCGCGGGTGGCCACCACAAACGCCTGAACCCGGCTGGTGTAGCCGGGTTCAGGCAGACAGGCTTGAACACCTGCGGAAGACGACCAAGGCTTACTTGATCTTGGCTTCCTTGTACATCACGTGCTGGCGGACCACCGGGTCGTACTTCTTGAACTCGAGCTTGTCCGGGGTGTTCCGCTTGTTCTTGTCGGTGGTGTAGTAGTGGCCGGTACCGGCGCTGGACACCAGCTTGATCTTGTCACGCATGACTGCTTGCTCCCCTTGAATGAATCGCTAGAAAGCGGATCGCTTAGACGGCTTCGCCGCGCTTGCGGATGTCGCCGAGCACCGCCTCGATGCCCTTCTTGTCGATGATGCGCATGCCCTTGGAGGAGACGCGCAGCCTGACGAAGCGCTTCTCGGACTCCACCCAGAAACGGTGGCTGTGCAGGTTCGGCAAGAAACGACGGCGGGTCTTGCGCTGGGAGTGTGAAACGTTGTTACCAGTCACCGGGCGCTTGCCGGTAACCTGACATACTTTGGACATGGGAGCCTCCAACCGCTTGGCCAGGTAGTTCAGTACCTGAGTGTTCAAAACCTGTCGGGCAAACCGGGAACGACCCCGTTGTCATTTGACCCAAGGGAATTCAAAGGCTGCACTTTATACCAGAGTGCCGCCGCGCGGGCAAGCGATGCCCCGCATTATAACCAACCGCGCTCGGCAAAGGATACCACCTCACCGTCGCCCACCACGAAATGGTCCAGCACACGGATCTCGAACAGCGAAAGCGCCTCGCGCAGCCGTTCGGTGATGCGCCGGTCGGCATCGCTGGGCTCGGCGACACCGGACGGGTGGTTGTGGGCGAAGATCATGGCGCCGGCGCCGAGCTCCAGCGCCCGGCGGGCCACCTCCCGGGGATAGACCGAGGCGCTGTCCAGGGTGCCGCGAAACAGCGACTCGAAGCGGATCACCCGGTGCTGGCTGTCGAGGAAGAGCGCGGCGAACTCCTCGTGGCCCAGGTGGCGCAGCTGCGCGGCGAGGTACGCCCGCACCAGCGACGGCGAGGTTAGGGCATCGCCCCGGGCCAACTGGCTGGCCAGGTGCCGCCGCGAGAGCTCGAGGGTCGCCTGCAGCTGCACGAACTTGGCCATGCCCAGGCCGTGCTCGGCGCAGAAGCGCCCGCGGTCGGCCTCGAGCAGCGGCCGGAGGCCACCGAAGGCGCCCAGCAGGTCGCGGGCCAGGTCCACCGCCGAGCGCCCCCGCACCCCGACGCGGAGGAAGATCGCCAACAGCTCGGCGTCGGAGAGGGCCCCGGGCCCCAGCGCCAGCAGTTTCTCCCGGGGGCGCTCGCCCTCCGGCCAGTCACGGATCGCCATTCTCGCCTCCCTGCGGGCCATCGTCTCCCTTGCGTCACAGGTCAGTGTAGCCGCTCGGCGACGCCGCCGCGGCTACGCAAGGCACCCCGCCGGTGGTAAGGTAGGCGACTGGATATCAGCTCGGATTTCGTCCATGTCAACGCCGTCAGGCACCCTGGTCACTGGCCGCCGGATCGCCGGCCGACGCATCCTGCTCGGCATCAGCGCCGGCATCGCCGCCTACAAGAGCGCCCAGCTCACCCGCCTGCTCAAGCAGGCCGGCGCCGAGGTGCGCGTGGTCATGACCGAGGGCGCCATGGCCTTCATCACGCCGCTGACCCTGCAGGCGCTGAGTGGCGAACCGGTGCGTACCTCGCTGCTCGACCCGGAAGCCGAGGCCGGCATGGGCCATATCGAGCTCGCCCGCTGGGCCGAGCTCATCCTCGTCGCCCCGGCCACCGCCGACCTGATGGCGCGCCTGGCGCTGGGCATGGCGGACGACCTGCTGACCACCCTGTGCCTGGCGAGCGATGCCGAGAAGGTGATGGCCCCGGCCATGAACCAGGCGATGTGGCGCCACCCGGCGACGGGCCGCAATGCGGCCCGTCTCGAGGCGGACGGCTGGCACCTGCTGGGACCGGCCAGTGGCGACCAGGCCTGCGGCGACGTGGGCCCGGGACGCATGCTGGAACCCGAGGCGATCATCGCCGAGTTGCTGTCCATGGCGCCCGAAGCCGCGCCGGCCATGGCACCCGAAGCCGCGCCGGCCGCAGGCGAGGCCGACGGCCTGACCATCACCATCACCGCCGGCCCCACCCGGGAGCCGCTCGACCCGGTGCGCTACCTCTCCAACCACAGCTCGGGCAAGATGGGCTACGCCCTGGCCGCCGCCGCCGCGGGCCTCGGCGCGACGGTGCGCCTGATCAGTGGCCCGGTGACCCTGCCCACCCCCGAGGGGGTCGAGCGTCTCGATGTGGAGACGGCGCTCGAGATGCACGATGCCGCCCAGCGGCTCGCCCCCGACAGCGACATCTTCATCGGCTGCGCCGCCGTGGCCGACTACCGCGTCGAGGCGCCGGCCAAGCACAAGATCAAGAAGCGCGAGGGCAAGGATGACCTGACCCTCACCCTGGTGAAGAACCCCGACATCATCGCCGAGGTGGCGGCCCGCCGCCCCTCGAACGCCCCGCGCCCGCTGGTGGTCGGCTTCGCCGCCGAGACCCGCGACCTCGAGACCTATGCCCGGGACAAGCTGACCCGCAAGCGGTTGGACATGATCGTCGCCAACGACGTCTCCCGGGCGGGCCTCGGCTTCGGCGCCGACGACAATGCCGCCCTGTTGCTGTGGCGAGATGGCGACACCCTGGGCCAGGACAGCCTCGCTCCCCAGCCCAAGTCGCGGCTCGCCATGGCCGTGATCCGCCGAGCGCTGGCCTGCCTGCAGGCCCGCCGCGACGCCTGACCCCCCGATGCCGCAAGGACTCCCGATGCCCGACTCCGCCGCCCCCAAGCCACGCCTGGCCGTCAAGCTGCTCGACCCGCGCCTGAGCGATTACCTGCCCCACTACGCCACCGAGGGTGCCGCCGGCATGGACCTGCGTGCCCTGCTCGACGCGCCCCTGACCCTGGCGCCGGGCCAGTGCGAACTGGTGCGCACCGGGCTCGCCATCCACATCGGCGACCCAGGGCTCGCCGGCATGATCCTCCCTCGCTCGGGGCTCGGCCACAAGCACGGCATCGTGCTCGGCAACCTGGTGGGGCTGATCGACTCCGACTACCAGGGCGAGCTGATGATCTCGGTGTGGAACCGCGGCTCGGCGCCCTTCGTGCTCGAGCCCTTCGAGCGTCTGGCACAGTACGTGCTTGTTCCCGTGGTGCAGGCCGAGCTGCAGGTCGTCGACGATTTCGCCGCCAGCGAACGGGGCGAGGGCGGCTTCGGCAGCTCGGGAAGACACTGAGCCGTTCGGGCTCCAACGAGGGATTGATCAGATGACCCAAGAAACCAGACAGGCCGTACCCGCGTCGATTTTCCGCGCCTACGACATTCGCGGCATCGTCGATGACACCCTCACCGAGGCAAGCGTCGAGCTGATCGGCCGCGCGATCGGCAGCGAGGCCGCCGCCCGCGGCGAATCCACCGTGGTCGTCGCCCGCGACGGGCGCCTCTCCGGGCCGCGCCTGCTCGCCGCCCTGACCCGCGGCCTGACCGCGAGCGGCCGCGACGTCATCGATATCGGCATGGTGCCCACGCCGGTCCTCTACTTCGCCACCCACGTGCTCGAGGGGACCGCCTCTGGGGTAATGGTCACCGGCAGCCACAACCCGCCGGACTACAACGGCTTCAAGATCGTGCTCGGCGGCGAGACCCTCTCCGGCGAGGCCATCACGGCGCTGTACCGGCGCATCGCGTCCGGCGATCTGGCCGAGGGCCAGGGCAGCGTGCGCCAGGCCGACGTGCGGGCCGCCTACCTGGAGCGCATCCTCGGCGACGTGACGCTGGAGCGGCCGCTCAAGGCGGTGGTCGACTGCGGAAACGGCGTGGCCGGCGAGCTGGGCCCGCAGTTGATCGAGCGACTCGGCGCCGAGACGATCCCGCTGTTCGCCGAGATCGACGGCACCTTCCCCAACCATCACCCGGACCCGGGCAAGCCCGAGAACCTTCAGGACCTGATCCGCGCCGTACAGGAAACCGGCGCCGACATCGGCCTGGCCTTCGACGGCGACGGCGACCGCCTCGGCGTGATCACCCCGAGCGGCCAGCTGATCTACCCCGATCACCTGTTGATGGCCTTCGCCGAGGACATGCTCTCGCGCAACGCCGGTGCCCGAGTGATCTTCGACGTCAAGTGCACCGGCAACCTCACCCGGGTGATCGAGGAGGCCGGCGGCACCCCGGAGATGTGGCGCACCGGCCACTCGCTGATCAAGGCGCGCATGAAGGAGACCGGTGCGGCGCTCGCCGGCGAGATGAGCGGCCACATCTTCTTCCAGGAGCGCTGGTACGGCTTCGACGACGGCCTCTACGGCGCCGCCCGCCTGCTGGAGATCCTCTCGAAGCAGGCCGACGATGCCGACGCCTTCTTCGCCCGCTTCCCCCAGGACCTGAGCACCCCGGAGATCAACGTCACCGTCACCGACGAGGCCAAGTTCGACCTGGTGGCGCGCCTGGCCCGGGAGGGCGACTTCGGCGACGAGGGCGTCAAGACCACACTCGACGGCATCCGCGTCGACTACCCCGACGGCTGGGGCTTGTGCCGCGCCTCCAACACCACGCCGGTGCTGGTGCTGCGCTTCGAGGGCAAGAGCGAGGCGGCGCTCGAGCGCATCCGTACCCGCTTCGCCGGGGCCCTCGCCCAGGTGGCCCCGGAACTGGAGGTGGCGCTCTAGGCAGCATCACGACCCACGGGAGACGCGCCGCCTAGGCGCGACTCCACGAGACACGAGAAGGGAGCCCGAATGACCGACAAGACCCGTGACCCGCGCCTGGTGGTGGAGGTGCTCTCCGAGGCGCTGCCCTACATCCAGCGCTTCTCCGGCAAGACCGTGGTGGTGAAGTACGGCGGCAACGCCATGACCGAGGACACCCTGATTGACTCCTTCGCCCGCAACATGGTGCTGATGAAGGAGGTGGGCATCAATCCGGTGGTGGTCCACGGCGGCGGGCCGCAGATCGGCGACCTGCTCAAGAAGCTCAAAATCGAGTCGCGCTTCGTCAACGGCATGCGCGTCACCGACGCCGAGACCATGGACGTGGTCGAGATGGTGCTCGGCGGCCTGGTCAACAAGGGCATCGTCAACCTGATCAACCAGTGCGGCGGCAAGGCGATCGGCCTGACCGGCAAGGACGGCGCCCAGATCCGCGCCCGTCAGCTCAAGGTGGAGCACCAGACGCCGGAGATGACCGCCCCGGAGATCATCGACATCGGCCACGTGGGCGAGGTCGAGCACATCTCCACCGACCTGATCGAGATGCTCGCCGAGCGTGACTTCATCCCGGTGATCGCCCCCATCGGCGTCGACACCGAGGGGCACAGCTACAACATCAATGCCGACCTGGTGGCCGGCAAGGTGGCCGAGGCGCTGTCGGCCGAGAAACTGATGCTGCTGACCAACGTGGCCGGGCTGATGAACGCCGAGGGCGAGGTGCTCACCGGGCTGACCACCGCCCAGGTGGACGCCCTGATCAGTGACGGCACCATCCACGGCGGCATGCTGCCCAAGATCCGCTGCGCCCTGGAGGCGGTGAAGGGCGGCGTGCGCAGCGCCCACATCATCGACGGCCGGGTGCCCCACGCCACCCTGCTGGAGATCTTCACCAACGCCGGGGTCGGCACCCTGATCACCGACGACGCCGGCGAAGGCCCTGCCGGCTGAACCACCGGCCCCGCGGCGACCTTTGCGCTGCCGCGGAGCCGCGATTAGGATGGTTCGACCACATAAAAGAAAAGACCGATATGACGCAGGAAACCCCCACCCCCAGTCGCCGCGAGCAGATCCTCCAGGCCCTCGCGCTGATGCTGGAGGAAGACAGCGGCAAGCGCATCACCGTGGCCGCCCTGGCGCGCCAGGTCGGCGTCTCGGAGGCCGCCCTCTATCGCCATTTCCCCAGCAAGGCGCGCATGTTCGAGGGGCTCATCGAGTTCATCGAGGCGTCCCTGTTCGAGCGCATCAGCCGCATCCTCGACCAGGAGCCCCACGCCATCCCGCGCTGCGGCCAGGTCCTCACCCTGCTGCTGGGCTTCGCCGAGAAGAACCCGGGCCTCTCGCGGCTGCTGGGCGGCGACGCCCTGACCGGCGAAACCGCCCGCCTGCGGCTGCGCATCCATCAGCTGTTCGAGCGGCTCGAGACCCAGCTCAAGCAGATCCTGCGCGAGGCCGAGCTGCGCGAGGGACGCCGCCCCTCACTGCCGGTCTCGGCGGCGGCCAACCTGCTGCTGGCCCAGGCCGAGGGGCGCATCTCCCAGTACGTGCGCAGCGACTTCCGCCGCCGCCCCACCGAGCACTGGGACGACCAGTGGACGCTGCTCTCGGCGCAGCTGCTCCGGGAGGCGCCTCAGCTGGCCAAGGCCTGACCCGCCCCGGACGCAAGAAGCCCCGGCAGTGCCGGGGCTTCTTCGCTGTCGCCGTAACGCAGCGCGCTCAGGCCGCGAGGGTATCGCCGAGCTGCAGGCGAATCTTCTGCATCGCGTTCTTCTCGAGCTGGCGGATGCGCTCGGCGGAGACCCCGTAGACGTCGGCCAGATCGTGCAGCGTGGCCTTGTGCTCGGAGAGCCAGCGGCGCTGCAGGATGTCGCGGGAGCGCTCGTCGAGCTCCTCCAGGGCAAGCCGCAGGCGACGGGTGGCGTCGCCTTCCCAGTCGCTGTCCTCGAGCTGGGTGGCCGGGTCGGCGGTGGCATCGTCGAGGAAGTGGACGGGGGCCTGCCAGGCGGATTCCTCGTCGTCGCCGGGCGCGGCATCGAAGCCGGCATCATGCGCCGACAGGCGGCCCTCCATCTCGCGCACCACCTCGGGCTTGACGTCGAGGTCCTTGGCGATGGCGTCGACCTCGTCATTGTTCAGCCAGGCGAGGCGCTTCTTGGCACTGCGCAGGTTGAAGAACAGCTTGCGCTGGGCCTTGGTGGTGGCGATCTTGACGATGCGCCAGTTGCGCAGCACGAATTCGTGGATCTCGGCCTTGATCCAGTGCACGGCGAAGGAGACCAGTCGCACGCCCTGGTTGGGGTCGAAGCGCTTGACCGCCTTCATCAGCCCGACGTTGCCCTCCTGGATCAGGTCGGCCTGGGGCAGACCGTAGCCGGAGTAGCTGCGGGCGATGTGCACCACGAAGCGCAGGTGCGACAGCACCAGGCGACGCGCGGCCTCGAGGTCGCCCTCGTCGTGCAGGCGGAAGGCCAGCTCACGCTCCTCGTCGGCGGTGAGCATCGGGATGCCGTTGACCGCCTGAATGTAGCCGTTGAGGTCATGTCCCGGGGAAAGGTGGCCCACCGGCAGAAGACTGGTGCTCATGTGCAGTGTGTCTCCTTGTCTAAGCCCAGATACCTGGCCCAAGTGTCGAGTGTGATGTCGGGGATCGCCGTCTTTGATGACAATGGCCGGAAAATGTTCCGTCGATTCGACTGATCCAGGTTGAATATACGGCCGGACCGGACGCACAGCAACTGATCCATGGCGGCGCCGCTTTCCATGTCCCGCGAATGGCGCGGCCGAGCCTCCGCTCTTCGCGGCCGAGCCTCCGCTCTTCGCGGCCGAGCCTCCGCTCTCTATCGCGGCCGGACCTCCGCGAGATGCCGGCTCACCGCGATCCAGGCGCCCAACCAGCCCAGCAGTGTACTACAAATGAGCAGGATTGCCGAGCCGGAGAGCCCCAACCGGGGCAGGCTGAAGCTGGCGCCGTAGCTCGCCGCCAGCGCCGAGACCGGGGCCGCGAGCCAGCCGCTGCCGAGCGTCAGCAACCCCCCGGCGAGTAGCCCGCCCCCCAGGCCATACCAGGCGCCGCTGTAGAGGAAGGGGCGGCGCACGAAGGCATGGGTGGCACCGATCAGGGTCACCACCTCGATCTCCTGACGCCGGCTCTCCACCGCGAGCCGGATGGTATTGCCCACGACCAGCAGCACCCCCAGGCCGAACAGCACCGCCAGCGCCAGGGCCACCCGCCGCCCCAGCTCGGCCAGGTGGCGCAGCCGCTCTATCCAGGCCAGGTCGAGGCGCACCTCGTCGACCCCGGCGATCGCCTCCAGGCGTGCGGCCAGCACTCGCACCGCTTCGGGGGCCGGGTCGGCGGGGGTCACCACCACGCTGGCCGGCAGCGGATTCTCCTCGAGCCGACCCAGGGCATCAGCGAGCCCCAGGGCCTGCTGGAACTCGGCCATGCCCTCGGCGGCGGTGATCAGCCGGGTGCGCGATACGCCTTCGTGGGCGGCCAGGGCCTCGTCGATGCGCACCGCCTGGGCCTCGGCCACGCGAGCCTCGAGGTAGACGGTGAGGGTCGCGCTCTCCTCCAGTTCGGCATCGAGCAGCCGAGCGCTGTCCAGGGTCAACCATAGCGCGGCGGGCAAGACCAGGGCGATGGCGATGGCCAGCATGGTCAACAGGCTACCGACGGGCGCCCGCATCAGCCGCCGGGCGCTGTCCAGGCACATGGCACGATGGTGGCGCGCCCAGCCACGCAGGCGGCTCGAGGAGCGGGTGCGGTGGGTGCGGGCACCACGGGGTGACGGCTCGGCCGGACGGTGGCTCATGCGGCTTCCTCGTCGGCCACCAGGCGCCCGTCGCGCAGACGCAGTACCCGATGGCGCAGGCGGGCGATCAGCGCCAGGTCGTGGCTGGCGATCATCACCGTGGTGCCGATGCGGTTGAAGTCCTCGAACAGTGCCATGATGTCGGCGGAGAGCTGAGGATCGAGGTTGCCGGTGGGCTCGTCGGCGAGCAGTAGCGCCGGCTTGTTGACCACCGCCCGGGCGATGCCGACGCGCTGCTGCTCGCCGCTGGAGAGCTCGATCGGCAGCGATTTCTCGCGGTGCAGCAACCCCACCTTGTCCAGCGCCGCTCGCACCCGTCGCGCACCTTCACGGGGCTCGACGCCCTGGATATCCAGCGGCAACGCCACGTTGTGGTAGATGGAGCGGTCGAAGAGCAGCTGGTGGTCCTGGAAGACCACACCGATCTGGCGACGGTAGAAGGGCACCTGGCTGTGATGCAGCCGGTCGATGTCGTGGCCGGCGATCAGCACCCGACCACGGGTGGGCCGCTCGAGCCGCATGACCAGGCGCAGCAGCGAGCTCTTGCCGGCCCCGGAGTGGCCGGTGAGAAAGACCATCTCGCCACGCCGCACGCGAAAGTCGATGTTGGCGAGCGCCTCGAAGCGCCCGCCGTAACGCTTGCCGACATGCTCGAAGGCGATCATGCGGAGGCGGCATCTCGGTCGAAGAGGGCGTCGACGAACTCACTCGCCACGAAGGGTCGCAGGTCGTCGAGCGACTCGCCGACACCGATGAAGCGGATCGGTGTGCCGAGTTGCTTGGCCAGGGCGAAGATGATGCCGCCCTTGGCGGTACCGTCGAGCTTGGTCAGGGTCACGCCGGTGATCGGCACCGCCTCGTTGAAGGTACTGGCCTGGGACAACGCGTTCTGGCCGGTGCCGGCGTCGAGTACCAGCATCACCTCGTGGGGGGCCGTGGTGTCGAGCTTGCCCATCACCCGGTGGACCTTCTTCAGCTCCTCCATCAGATGGGCCTTGTTGTGCAGACGTCCGGCGGTATCGGCGATCAGCACGTCGACACCGCGCGCCTTGGCCGCGGCGACGGCATCGTAGATCACCGAGGCGCTATCGGCGCCGGTATGCTGGGCGATCACCGGTACATCGTTGCGCTCGCCCCAGACCTTGAGCTGCTCCACGGCGGCGGCCCGGAAGGTGTCACCGGCGGCCAGCATCACGCTGCGGCCCTCGCGCTGGAAGCGCTGAGTCAGCTTGCCGATGGTGGTGGTCTTGCCGACCCCGTTGACGCCCACCACCAGGATGACGAAGGGCCCCTCTCCCTTCGGCGGCAACTCGAGGGGCCTGGTGACCGTCTCGAGCATGGCGGCGAGCTCCTCCTGAAGCGCGCGGAAGAGCGCTTCGGGGTCCTTGAGCTCCTTGCGCGAGACCCGCTCGGTGAGACGATCGATGATCTCGGTGGTCGCCTCGATGCCCACGTCCGCCATCAGCAGCTGAGTCTCGAGGTCCTCCATCAGCTCGTCGTCGATCTGCTTCTTGCCGAGGAAGAGCCCGGCAAGGCCGTCGGAGAGGTTGGCGCGGGTCTTGCCGAGCCCCGACCGGATACGGGCGAACCAGCCCTTCTTCTCCTGCTGGCCCGCCTGACCGGGCTTTTCCTGCAGCGCGGCACGCGGCGCCTCCTCGGCGGGCTCGGGCGTCACCGGGGGTTCCACGGCCTCCTCTGCCGGGCCATCGGCCGGCGGCGTGGCCTCGCGTGGCGGCTCGGATTCGACTACCGGCACCGCGGGCTCGGATGGGGCAGTGGCCTCGTCGAGGTCAACACCCTCCTGCCGGGGTGGCGCGTCGCCTTCACCGACATCCGCCTCGTCGGCCTCCGGGGGAGCCTCCTCCTCGGTCAGGCGTTCTTTCTCCGGTGCTTCCGGCTTCCCGGGCTTGTCCTGCTGCTTTCGCTTGAAAAAACCGAACATGAAATGATTCAGCCTCACGGGTGAACGAATCGCCACATCCTACCACCCCGCACCATGACTGTGGATAAGGCCGCGGGTACAATCCCGGCCATGGCCCGACGCACCCCACGCCCCCGCCGCCGCCAGCGCGGCACCGACGCCACCCCTCGTCAGGCGAGGGGTGGCCGACTGCGCATCATCGGCGGCGCCTTTCGGCGCCGGCTGCTGCCGGTGCTCGACAGCCCCGGGCTGCGCCCCACCCCCGACCGAGTGCGCGAGACCCTGTTCAACTGGCTGACGACGGCCACCCCGGGCGCCCGGGTGCTGGACCTCTGCGCCGGCACCGGGGCGCTGGGGCTCGAGGCGCTCTCCCGAGGCGCTCGCCGGGCCTGCTTCGTCGAGCGTGACGGCCGGGTGGCCGACGCCCTGGCCGACAACCTGGCGACCCTCGGCGCCGACGCCCGAGCCCGGGTGGTGACCGCCGACGCCGCGGCCTTCCTCGCGGGCGAGCCCACGCCCTTTTCGCTGGTCTTCCTCGACCCGCCCTTCCGCCAGGGCCTGGCCGTGCCCTGCTGCGCGGCACTGGAGGATGGCTGGCTGACCGAGGACGCCCTCATCTACCTGGAGACCGAGTCGGAACTATCGCCCCGCGTGCCGGCCAACTGGACACTCCATCGGCAGGTGCGCGCCGGTGACAGCACCGGGCGCCTCTATCGCCGCCACGGCCGGGGCGACACCGGGTCGCCGGATGGCGACGCTTGCTGAGCCCCAGTCACGGCGTTACGCTGCGCGCTGACCGAACCCACCCCGGGCCAGCCAGACCGGCAGATGCTCGGGCGAGCGCCCGAACCCGCAAGGACATTGTCAGGAGAACAGGATGAGCATCGAACTCTTCAACCGGCTCGAGCAGAAGGTCGCCAGCGCCGTCGAGGCACTTGAACTGCTCAAGATGGAAGCCGAGGAGCTGCGCGAGGAAAATTCCCGCCTGAAGCAGGAACGCGAGGAGTGGGAGCGCCGGCTCAGCGACCTGCTGGGCAAGTTCGACGACGTCGACACCGGCAGCTGAGCCCCACGGCTCACCGCCGGTCGAGCGGGAGCGACATCAGCAGCGCGTCCTCCCGCCCTTCCCCGGCCTCCCGGGGCGGGTAGTAGCCGCGCCGGCGACCGTCCTCGGCGAAGCCGGCTCGCCGATAGAGGGCAATGGCCCCCTCGTTCCCCGCCCTGACCTCCAGCAGCAGCCGCTCACTCTCCCACCGCCGGGCCTGCTCGATCACCTCCCACAGCAGCAGACTGGCCACCCCTCGCCGGCGCCGCACCGGTGACACCACGATCGCCTGCAGTTCGGCCTCGAAGGGCAGCTTCGCCACGATCGCGTGCCCCACCAGCCCGTCTTCCGCCTCGATACCGAAGCCCCGGACATCGGCCCTGGCCAACGCCTCGGCCAGCATGGACCGGGACCAGGGATGCGGCTGGGCCAGGGTCTCCAGTGCGACCAGGGCCTCCACGTCATCAGCGGTCAGTCGTCGCGCCATCCTCGCCCTCGCTGCCGCCATCCTCGCCCTCGCTGCCGCCATGCCAGGCCTCGCGCCAGCCGGCGAGGCGCGGCCACAGCGCCCGCTTCGCCTCGGCGCCGTCGATCAGCTCGTCCAGGCCCGGCCCCTGCCAGGCAGGCAGGTCGAGCAGGGTGCAGTGCTCGCTCTCGATGGTCAGCACCGAGGCCAGGGTGGCGTCGTGACCGAAGACCAGCAGGCGCTCGGGGGCCCAGCCACGACGGCGACGCCCCTCGAGGAAGGCCTGCAGTCCCTGGCGCGCTTCCTCCAGCGGCGCCTCCACCGGCAGCCCCTCCATCTGGGGCCAGTGGAAGGTCTCGAAGTCGGGAGCGCGCTCGGGCAGCACCCCGGCGGCCTGCAGCAGGTTGGCCAGCAGCCGCTGCCGGATCGCGTCGGGCCTGTCGCCCCGGGGCAGCAGCAGCAGCCAGCGGCCATCGAGGCAGGCCACCTGCAGGGTGAAACGCAGCGCCTCGGCCGGTGCCACCGGACGCTCGGGCGCCTCCGCCCCGGCCGGCGTCGCCGTCGCGTCAGGAGGGACGCCGCCCCCCAGCAGGGCCCGAGCCTTGCCGGGCCCCGCCGGGCGCTGCCCACGCTCGCGGGCCGGTGGCTCGGGTGCCGGGCGCGCTGGCGTCTCGCGTGCCGCCTCGTCGAGCAGAGCATGCAGGCGTTCGCCCGGGGCCTCGCTGGGCGCCGGTTCGGGACGCTGCCACTCGCAGGCGGGAGTGGGCCGGGCATTGGGCAGCCGATAGCGAGCCTCCCAGGACGTCAGCCCCATGGCCTCCAGGTACTGCCGGCGCTGCGGCTCGGGAGTCACGACCCGCTGCCGCCCCGGCAGTTGGGCGAGGCCGGGCGGTCCTCGCCGCGGGCCTGCCACTCCTCGGGCGTGTAGAGGTGCAGCGCCAGGGCGTGAACCGGGCCGGAGAGTTCGTCGGCGAGCAGGGCATAGATCTGCTGGTGGCGCTTGACCGGCATCAGCCCCTGGAAACGGCTGGACACCAGGGTGACCTTGAAGTGGGTCTCGGAATCGGCCGGCACGTTGTGCATGTGGCTCTCGTTCTCCACCGTGAGAAAGGTGGGCTCGAGGGCCTGCAGCTTGTCTTCGATGATGGCCTGGGTGCGCATTGCGGCTCCTCGATGGCGAATGATGGGACCATTGTACTCTCTCAGTCGGGCGACGACGACGACGCTTCCGGGGAGACGCGGTGGCGCTCGGCCCGGGCGGCGCCGGCCGACGAGACCCGGGCGAGGCTGGCGCCGAACGCCAGCAGGCAGGCCGCAGCGCCCACCCACAGCGTGGCCTGCACCGGGGCGCCGGCGGCGAGGAAGGCGCCGACCAGCGCCACCCCCAGCGACTGCCCCACGGTGCGGGTGGTGCTCATCACTCCCGAGGCGCTGGTGCTGTGCTCGCGTGGCACGCTCGCCATCATCTCGCGATTGTTGGGTGGCTGGAACAGGCCGAAGCCGACCCCGCACAGCCCCGTCCGCCACAGGCCGTCGCTCACCCCGGCGCCGGCATCGAGCAGCGCCAGCGAGACCAGCCCGAGCAGCAGCAGGACCAGCCCGGCGCTGGCGAGCAGGCTCGGATTGGCCCGGTCGGCGAGCCGGCCGGCCAGCGGCCCCACCAGCATGATCGCCAGTGGCCAGGGGGTGAACAGCCAGGCGGTCTCCAGCGGTGAGAAACCCATCTCCTGCTGATAGAGGAAGGAGAGCGCGACGAAGGCGAGCCCCTGGCCGATGAAGGCCAGCCCCGAGGCCGAGACCGCCAGCGAGAAGCGGCGCTGCCGGAACAGCGACGGCGGCAGCAGCGGATGGCTGGCGCGGCGCTGCCGACGCAGGAAGAGGGTGCCGGCGACCAGGCTCGTCGCCAGCCAGGCGAGGACCTGCCAGGCGGGGGTGCCATGGCCGACCCCGTCCATGGCGAGGAAGAAGCTGCCCAGCATGGTGACCGACAGCAGCGCCCCGCGCCCATCGAAACCGCCCCGGCGACGCGGCTCCCGCGGCAGGGCCCGCCACGCCAGCACCAGGGCACAGAGCCCCAGCGGCACGTGCAGGGCGAACAACCAGGGCCAGCTCGCCACCGAAAGCATGAGGCCGCCGACGGTCGGGCCCGCGGCATAGCCACCAGCCACCACCAGGGCGGAGAGCCCCAGGGCACTGCCCAGCAACCGGGAGGGGAAGATCGAGCGATAGAGCGAAGGCCCGATGGAGAGCGTGGCCGCCGCCCCCAGCCCCTGCAGCGCCCGGAACACCAGCAGTGGCTCGAGGCTACGCGACAGGGCCGCCCCCAGCGAAGCCAGCACGAAGAGAGCCAGTCCGGCGACATAGAGCCGGCGTCGGCTGACCAGTTCGCTGACGGAGGCGAAGACCAGCAGGAAGGCGGCGCAGACGATCTGGAAGAGGTTGGTCACCCAGACGGCGCGCGACGCGGAGATCCCCAGGTCTCGGGCGATCGAGGGCAGCGCCAGGTTGATCATGGTGATATCCACCACCGCCATCAGGGTCCCGAGCACCAGCGCCAGTACCGCCAGACGCCGCTCGGGGCCCGGCAGGCCATCGTCGCCGGGCCGTGTCGCGAAGAGTCGACTCATATCGGGTATCCATGACGAGGAAACCGGCCGAAGCCGGTTCTCGAAGAAACTGCAACGCTGAGCGCGCCGTCAGTCTTGATCCGTTTCCAGCAGCAAGGAGTCGTCGACCTCGGAGATCTCGAGGGCCGCCTCGTCGTCCAGGTCGATGGTGAGGTAGCTGTGCTCGACCTGCAGGAAGCGCTGGAACAGCGCCCAGTCGAGGCTCTCGGGCCACTGCCGCTCGTCCTCCTCCCAGGCGCGCAACTCGGTTTCAAGGATCTCGAGGTAACGCTCACGCACGAAGGCCTCGAGGGCCTCGGGCGTGTCCATCTCGGGAATCAGGTAGACGGTGCTTTCACGTTCGACGTCGGCCAGGGTCAGGTCGTCGTCCCCCACCGTGGGTTCCAGCGCATTGATCCATTCCACGAAATGCCGGGTCGGCCTGACGCTCAGGGCGGAGCGGTTGAGCAGTTTCATCGTGGTCTCCTCGACGTCGAAACGGTGACCATTATGGGCGCTCGCGGCGCCCCTTACCAACTATTCCGGCGCCTCGGGCCGCATGGCCGGGAACAGCAGCACATCGCGGATCGAGGCGCTGTCGGTGAACAGCATCACCAGCCGGTCGATGCCGATGCCCTCGCCCGCGGTGGGCGGCAGGCCATATTCGAGGGCCCGCACGTAGTCGGCGTCGTAGTACATCGCCTCGAGGTCGCCGGCCTCCTTCTCCGCCGCCTGGGCCCGGAAGCGCTCGGCCTGGTCCTCGGCGTCGTTGAGCTCCGAGAAGCCGTTGGCGATCTCGCGCCCGCCGACGAAGAACTCGAAGCGCTCGGTGACGAAGGGCTCGCTGTCCTTGCGCCGCGCCAGCGGGCTCACCTCGGTGGGATACTCGGTGACGAAGGTCGGCGCCTGCAGGCGATGCTCGACGGTCTTCTCGAAGATCTCGATCTGTACCTTGCCCAGCCCCCAGCCATCCTTGACGTCGATGTCCAGGCGTTCGGCGATCTGGCGCGCGGCCGATTCGTCGGCCAACGCCTCGGCCTGGATATCCGGATTGAACTCGAGAATCGCGTCGAACACGCTGAGCCGCTTGATGGGCGCGCCGAAATCGTACTCGAAAGTCTCCAGCACCTCGCCCTCGGCATTGCGCACGGTATTGACCACGGTGGTGGTGCCGAGCACCTGCCGGGCGACGGTGCGCAGCATCTCCTCGGTGAGGTCCATCAGGTCATGGTAGTCGGCATGGGCCTGATAGAACTCGATCATGGTGAACTCGGGGTTGTGCCGGGTGGAGAGCCCCTCGTTGCGGAAGTTGCGGTTGATCTCGAAGACCCGCTCGAAGCCCCCCACCACCAGGCGCTTCAGGTAGAGCTCGGGCGCGATGCGCAGGTACATGTCGAGGTCCAGCGCATTGTGGTGGGTGACGAAGGGGCGCGCCGCCGCGCCACCGGGGATCGGCTGCAGCATGGGGGTCTCGACCTCCATGAAGCGGCGCGCCTCGAAGAAGCGCCGCATGGCGCTGATCACCGCGGCACGCACCTCGAAGGTCCGGCGCGACTCGGCGTTCATGATCAGGTCGACATAGCGCTGACGATAGCGCGCCTCCATGTCGGTGAGGCCGTGGAACTTGTCGGGCAGCGGGCGCAGGCTCTTGGTGAGCAGCTTCGCCTCGACCATCAGCACATAGAGGTCGCCCTTGCCCGACTTGTGCACCGGCCCGCGGCCGGCCACGATGTCGCCGATGTCCCAGCCCTGGATGTCCTCCAGCACCTCCGCCGGCAGCCCCTTCTTGTCGACGTAGAGCTGGATCTGGCCCGAGACGTCCTGGATGACGATGAAGGGGCCGCGCTTGCGCATGATGCGACCGGCCACGCCGGCCTGACGGCCCAGGGCCTCGAGTTCCTCCTTCGCCTTTTCGCCCAGTTCATCGATCAGCTCGGCGGCCAGGCTGTCGCGGCGGAAGTCGTTGGGAAAGGCGCTCTCGCCGCGCTCCGCGGCCAGCCGGCGGCGCGCGGCCAGCTTGGCGCGACGCTCGGCGATCAGGCGATTGTCGTCGTTCTGGGGGCTATTCGATGGGGCGTCGTGGTCGGCCATGTCGTTACCTGTAAAGAATTGGCTACGGGCGGCAAGCCACGAGCTACGAGCGCAAGCGGGCTGACTGTCGCTCGCGGCCCGTGGCTCGAAGCTACAACCCTTGCTTCAAGCTGGCTTCGATAAACTGATCGAGATCGCCGTCGAGCACCTTGTCGCAGTTACTGGTCTGCACGCCGGTACGCAGGTCCTTGATGCGCTGGTCATCGAGCACGTAGGAGCGGATCTGGCTCCCCCAGCCGATATCCGCCTTGGAGTCCTCGGCTTCCTGCTTGGCGGCATTGCGCTTCTGCATCTCGTGTTCCCACAACTTCGCCTTGAGCTGCTTCATGGCGAAGTCGCGGTTGGCATGCTGGCTGCGCTGGCTCTGACAGGCCACCACGATACCGGTCGGCTCATGGGTGATCCGCACCGCCGAGTCGGTGGTGTTGACGTGCTGGCCGCCGGCGCCGCTGGAACGGTAGGTATCGGTACGCAGGTCCGCCGGGTTGATCTCGACCTCGAAGCTGTCATCGACTTCCGGCGAGAGGAACACCGAGGCGAAGGAGGTGTGGCGGCGACCGCCGGAGTCGAAGGGGCTCTTGCGCACCAGGCGGTGCACGCCGGTCTCGGTGCGCAGCCAGCCGAAGGCGTAGTCCCCCTGGACATGCACGGTGGCCGACTTGATGCCCGCCACCTCGCCGGCGGAGACCTCGATGATCTCGGTCTTGAAGCCGTGATGCTCGGCCCAGCGCAGGTACATGCGCAGCAGCATGTTGGCCCAGTCCTGGGCCTCGGTACCGCCGGAGCCGGCCTGGATGTCCAGGTAGGCGTTGTTCTCGTCCATCGGGCCTGCGAACATGCGCCGGAACTCGAGCGTCTCGAGGCTGGCCTTGAGCCCGTCGAGCTCCTTCTGGACCTCGGCCACGGTCTCCTCGTCCTCTTCCATCTCGGCGAGCTCCAGCAGGTCGCGGCCATCGGCCAGGCCCTGGTCGAGTTCGTCGATGGTGGCCACGATCGCCTCCAGCGACGCCCTCTCCTTGCCCAGCTTCTGGGCATAGTCGGGGTCGTTCCAGACGTCCGGGTCTTCCAGCTCGCGGGTGACTTCCTCTAGCCGATCCTTGCGTTCGGCATAGTCAAAGGTACCCCCTCAGGACGTCTGTCCGCTCGGACAGGTCCTTGATGAGGTGGTGGATGGGGTTCGTTTCCAGCATAGGGGCGTCTCGCCTGAACCTGCGGTGACAAAACGACCGCCACGGCACTGACGGATGGGCCAGAATCGCCGGCGGCACGGAAAAGGCGCTTATTGTAGCGAAAGTCCCGCCGCGTCGCATCCATCCCGCGACCACGCCGCTTCCCGCCGACAGACGCACGAGGCCCGGCCGGAGCCGGGCCTCGTGCACCGCAATGACAAGAGGGGGACAGCGGGCGCGTCAGAAGCGGTAGTCCACCGAGAGCGCGAAGACATCCGCCGAAACCTCATAGGTGCCGGAGAGATTGCCGCGACTCTGGTTCTCCTCCTTGGTACCGTCCTGCACCATCCCGACGTCGTCTCCGAAGACGCGCATGTAACCGGCGGTGACGCCAAGGTTGGGATTCGGCATCCAGGTGGCGCCCAGCGTGGCCCAGGTACGATCGGAATCCGGCACCCGCGGCGTGCGGTACTCCTTGCCGGGGATCGGCGTCTCGTCGTAGCCCAGGCCGGCGCGCAGCAGCCACCGTTCGTTCAGCGCATAGTTGGCGCCCACGGACACCGCCCAGGTGTTGTTCCAGTTCTCCTCGGTGCGGCTGGGATCCCTGCCGTCCTCGAACTCCACCACCAACTCCTTGAAGCTGCTCCACTCGGTCCATTCGGCGTTGGCCATCAGCGCCAGCCGATCGGTGAGCTGATGATAGACCCCCAGGTTCAGGTTCGCCGGGGTGGTCAAGTCCGCCGTACCAGCCGTTCCCGTCACCGCCCCCGCCGCAACGGCGCCATCCGACACGGGATCGGTCCCCTTCACGTTCAGGTCGCCCTCGAGCGTCAGATCGATTTCGGAGCGGTAACCGATACCCAGACGGGTCTTGTCGGTGACCTGGAACAGTGCTCCGACCGTATAGCCATAGCCCCAGTCATCACCGGTCACCTCCCCGATGATATCGTTCTGGCCGGGAGTGGCGAACGGGTTGCCCATCATGGCTGCCGCCGACCCGAAGTCGATGGCATTCGACAGGGTCGCATCGGCGTATTGAGCACGCAGGCCAATGGCCAGGTTCAGCCGCTCGCTGGCCCGATAGTTCAGGGTCGGCTGGAAGTCGACGGTGGTCAGCTCGGTCTCGATGGCGTGATAGCGGCCGATCCAGTCTTCGTCATACTGGGTGGAAAGGCCATAGGGGGCATAGATGGCCAGGCCCAGGTCGAAGCGGTCATTGAGCTGGGTCTTGGCGGCGAAGCTAGGCACCCAGGCTGTCTCGCCCCCCTGACGCGAACCGCCACGGTCATAGTCGACCAGCCCATTCGTACTGCTGGCATTGGCATCACGAAGCTCGAAACTGGCATCGATATAGGCCACGCCGCCGACCACCTGGCTGCCGTCGATATTGCCGATGGCCGCCGGGTTGTAGGCCATGAAGCTGGCATCCTCGGCGCCGGCAGCGGCGTTGGACAGGGCGTTGGCCAGGGTCTTGGCGCTCTGCTCACGAACCTGGAAGCCGGAAGCGAACACCTGGCTGGAAATCAGGCCCACCGAGGCGATGGCCACGGCGATGGAGAGCTTGTTGAACTTGTTGTGCATGGTCTCGACGTCCTTTTCCAGATTCGTGCTGGAGTTGGTTGTATGACGCACCCTCGCCAGGGTGCCGGTGTGCTGCTCACGTTGTCGCCCATTGCACGCCAAGGTTCAAGGGCAAACGTTTGTTTTAATCTCATAATTCCTAATACTTTAGTCGCACAGGCGTTTGAAGCCATGAACTTTCATTGAGTTAGCCAACACATCGCGACCGAGCTCCGGGAAGCATCTTCCGGGGGCGTCCCGCGGGTCTCCCAGTGGCTCTGCCCTTGGGCGAGCCCCCTATCCAGCGGCGAAGTCCGGGATGCAGCTGTCCGGCGCCGATACGACCAGCTGCTAGGCTGAAGGCAAGGAAGCTATCGCCGGGAGGTGACCATGCCCAAGCTCAACGGCGTACTGGAAACCGCGCTCTACGTGGAGAACATGGACCGCGCCAGGGCCTTCTTCGAGGGGGTGATGGGGCTCGAGCCCTTCAATGCCGACCATCGCTTCACCGCCTACGATGCCGGCGCCGGCTCGGTGCTACTGCTGTTCCTGCGGGGCGAGACGCTCGAAACCGTGGTGCTGCCGAACGGCATGGGCACCATCCCCCCCCATGACGGCGCCGGCCGAGTGCATCTGGCCTTCGCCATCGCCGCCCGCGAACTCGAGACCTGGGAAGCGCAGCTCCACGACCATGGTGTGACCATCGAGGGGCGCACTCACTGGCCCAGAGGCGGCGAGAGCGTCTACTTTCGCGACCCCGACGGCCACCTGGTGGAGCTGGCTACGCCCGGCGTCTGGCCGACCTACTGAAACTCTCGCGGAGTCACGGCGAAAGCCGGCGCTCCCTGCGGGTCCACGAGGATCCTTAGACAGGTTCGGCGTGCTCGATCATCAGCTGCAGCGACTCCCGCCCCCGCCAGCGGTTGCGGTTGAGCTTGTAGGCGCAGCGCAGCCGGTCGCCGACGCCGAAGGCCGGCAACTCGCCAGGCGTCAGCGCCCGGAACCAGATCGCCCGGGTCGCGACGGCACCGGCCGAGAGCTCGAGCATCAGGTGATTGCCGTCGGCCCCGACCGGACGCAGGGCCTCGACCAGGAACTCGCCCTCGAACAGCGGCGCATCGAACTCCCGCCCGTAGGGCCCCAGCACCTCGAGCTCGTCGAGGGTGGCGAGACTCAACTGGTGCGCGGCTAGCTCGCCGTCGGTGAAGACACGGGGATAGAGCTCGGTGTCGCCGAGCTGTTCGTGCACCGCCTGCAGGAAGGCCGCGCGGAACTCTCCCAGCCGGTCCGCCGGCACGCCGACACCGGCGGCGCCGCGGTGGCCGCCGAAACGCGGCAGCGCCTGCGGGGCCAGCGCGAAGGAGCGCTGCAGGGCATCGCGCAGGTGCAGCCCCTCGATGGAGCGTCCGGAACCGGTGAGCATGCCGGGCGCCGCGGCCGGTGTCAGCACCAGGGCCGCCCTGCCGAAGCCCTGCACCAGCCGCGAGGCGACGATCCCCTGCACCCCCGGATGACCACTCTCGAGAAATACCACGATGGCCGGCTCGTCGGCGGTCAGCGGCGCCATGGCCAGGGCCCTGGCCTGCGCGGTCATCTCCGCCTCGATCGCCTTGCGCGACTGGTTGTCCTGATCGAGCACCTCGAGGTAGCGCTGAGCCACATGGTCCTGCTCGGCGAGCATAAAGTGCAGCGCTGCATAGGGGTCGTCGAGTCGCGAGCGGGCGTTGATCCGCGGCCCCATCTGGAAGGCCAGGGTCTCGGCATCGAAGGGCACGCTGTCGTCGCCCAGCCTGGCCGCCATGGCCCGCCAGCAGGCGGCATCCATGCGGTTGATCAGGGTCAGGCCGTGGCTGACCACGGCGCGGTTGGCGGCGCTGCCCCCCAGCGACACGCAGTCGGCCACGGTGCCCAGCGCCACGTAGGAGAGCCAGGGCGACAGCTTGGGCGTGGCCTCCGGCAGCACGCCCCACTCGATCAGCACCTGCCGCGCCAGTGACATGACGAGCCAGGCCACCATGCAGCCGGCGATGGTCGTATCGGGGTAGTCGCAGTCGTCGCGGGTCGGGTTGACGGTGGCATAGGCCGAGGGCGGCGGCCCCTCCACCGGCAGGGCGTGGTGGTCGCTGACCACCACCTCGATGCCGGCCGCCTTGAGCCGGGCGATGCGCGGCTCGTCGCTGCTGCCGCAGTCGGCGGTGATCACCAGGCTCGGCCGCGGGGCGAGCGAGAGGGTGCGTTCGACCAGCGGCAGGCTGATACCGTAGCCGTCGTGAATGCGGTGACCGATCAGGCTGTGCAGCCTGGCCTCCGGCACCCCGAACAGCTCGACCAGGGTACGCCGGATCACCACATGGGAGGTGATGCCGTCGACGTCGTAGTCGGTGAGGATGCCAATATGCTCGCCGTCCACCACCGCCCGGGCGATGCGCTCGGCGGCGCGGCGGGCATCCGCCAGCCGCTCGGGATGCGCCAGGTGGCGCAGGCTGGGCGAGACCAGCGGCGCCAGTTCACCGTCAAAGCCCTTCAGGCGCCCGGCAAGAATCCGCGCCTGCAGCTCGGAGAGCCCCTCGCGCTGGGCCCGGGCGTAGAGGGCGACATCGCGGGGGCGCGGCTGGATGCGCGGCCGCAGCCGCGCGTGCAGGTCGTTGGGGTCCGTCACGGCGTCCAAGCCCGACTCCTCTGGTTCTAATCTATGAGCGCGAAGTGATAGAAGACCACCGTGCCGAGCGAAGGGCGCCGGGGACAGGCACAGAACCGTCTCGATGCCGCTGGTGCCAGATGCCCGCTCGGGGCTGATCCGGCGACAGGCCTACGAGGGGGCGCTGTAAATACCTCCCTGTACGCTACTTTTTCCTTCCCTGGAAAAAGACCCCCTCTACAGCCTGTCCCCGGCGCCCCTCGCTACCTCTCGCGCTTCTCGGCTCCGGCTTCCGGCTTCTAGCTTTCAGCTCTAGCGCCGATTTTCGGCCACGAACTTCTGCACCGCCGCCAGCTCGGCGGGCAGCACGGTGTAACGCTCCTCGCGCTCGAGCAGGTCGTCCATGTGCGGCGGCAACGGCACCCCCGGGAAGCCGGCCTTGACCACCGCCTCGGCGAACTTGGCCGGATGGGCGGTGGCCAGGGTGATCATCGGCGTCGCGGCATCGGCCCGCACCCGCTCGGCGGCACGGTAGCCGGTGGCGGTATGCGGGTCGAGGATCTCCTGGGTGCGATGGTGCGCCTCGCGGATCACCTCGAGGATGGTGGCGTCATCCACGCTGTGGCTGGCGAAGCGCTCACGCAGCCGCGAGAGCGGCGCCTCGGCGAGCGCCGCCGGCTCGACCTGGAAGCGTTCGAGCAGGGCGCGCACGGCGTCGCCGTCGCGCTCATAGGCCTCGAACAGCAGCCGCTCGAAGTTGGACGACACCACGATGTCCATGGAGGGGGCCAGGGTCGCGACGAGCTCCTTCTTCGAGAAATCGTTGTCGGCGAGTGTCCGGTGCAGGATGTCGTTGGCGTTGGTGGCGATGATGAACTGCTTGACCGGCAGGCCCATGCGGTACGCCATGTAGCCGGCGAAGACGTTGCCGAAGTTGGCCGACGGCACGCAGAAGCTGACCTGGCGATGCGGCGTCCCCAGCGCCACGCCGGCGGCCACGTAGTAGACGACCTGGGCCATGATGCGCGCCCAGTTGATGGAGTTCACCGCCACCAGCCGGGTACCGTTCAGGAATGCCTGGTCGGCGAAGCTCGCCTTGACCATCGCCTGGGCGTCGTCGAAGTTGCCCTCGATGGCGATGTTGAAGACGTTGTCGGCGAGCACCGAGGTCATCTGGCGGCGCTGCACCTCGGAGACCCGGTTGTGCGGGTGGAGGATGAAGATGTCCAGGTTGTCGCAGTGGCGGCAGCCCTCGATGGCGGCGGAGCCGGTATCGCCGGAGGTGGCGCCCATGATCACCGCGCGCTCGCCGCGCTTGGCCAGGAAGTGGTCGAGGATGCGACCGAGCAACTGCAGGGCCACGTCCTTGAAGGCCAGGGTCGGGCCGTGGAACAGCTCGAGCAGGAAGTGGTTGGCGTCGAGCTGGTTGAGCGGCACCACCGCGTCGTGGCTGAAGGTAGCGTACGCCTCCGTCACGATGCCACGGAAGGTCTCGTCGTCGATCTCGCCGTTGACGTAGGGCTTCATCACCCGAAAGGCGATCTCGGCGTAGGAGAGCCCGGCCATGGCGGCCAGGTCGTCGTGCGAGAGCGACGGGACGGTTTCCGGCACGTAGAGGCCGCCGTCGCTGGCCATGCCGGTGAGCACGACCTCCTCGAAGGAGAGCGCGGGCGCCAGCCCGCGGGTACTGATATAGCGCATCGTTCGGTTCCTTTGCTCGCTCGGGGCTGATCCGGCGACAAGCCTGCGAGGAGGCGCTGTGAACCCATCCCTGGGCGCTACCGATGCCATCCCTGGCTTAGGACCTCCTCTTCGGCTTGGCCCGGCGCCCCTCGCTACAGGTAGCGGCAACAACCCATAGGCAGCTACAAGCTCTCCAGTTTCCGCTGGTTTGCTCTTCCAGCTTCCAGCTTACGGCTTACAGCTCCGGGAGAAGCCCGGGTTATTCCTGCTCGTCCAGGCTTTCCACGCGAATGCGCGTCACCGGGCCGGCGATGTCGGCCAGCGACTCGATGTGGCGGATCGCCTCGTTCATGTGCTTCTCGCGGGTGCGATGGGTCAGCAGGATGATCGGCACCAGTTCGCCCTCGGTGGCCTCCTTCTGGATCAGCGCCTCGATGGAGATGCCCTGCTCGGCGAGGATGGTCGCCACCCGTGCCAGCACCCCCGGGCGGTCCACCGCCAGCAGGCGCAGGTAGTAGGCGGTGACGATGTCCTCCATGGGCATCATCGGCATGCCATCGTCGCCGTCGCCGATGCCGCTGAAGGCCAGGTAGGGCACCCGGTAGTGGTGGTCGGTGGCGATGTCGCGGGCGACATCGAGCAGATCGGCCACCACGGCAGACGCCGTGGGCTCGGCGCCCGCTCCGGCGCCGTAGTAGAGGGTCGGACCCACGGCGTCGCCCATGATGGCGATGGCGTTCTTGACGCCGTGCACGTTGGCCAGCAGGCGCTCCTTGGGGATCAGGGTCGGGTGCACGCGCAACTCGAGCCCGGCATCGGTACGCTTGGAGATGCCCAGGTGCTTGATGGTGTAACCCAGGTTGTCGGCCTGCTCGACGTCCTCGGCGGTGACCCGCGAGATGCCCTCGGTGTAGGCCTTCTCGAACTGCAGCGGCACGCCGTAGGCGATGGAGGCGAGGATGGTCAGCTTGTGGGCGGCGTCGATGCCCTCGACGTCGAAGGTCGGGTCGGCCTCGGCATAGCCCAGCGCCTGGGCCTCGGCCAGCACGTCCTCGAAGGCCCGCCCCTCGTCACGCATGTGGGTGAGGATATAGTTGCCGGTGCCGTTGATGATGCCGGCCACCCACTCGATGCGGTTGGCGCCCAGGCCCTCGCGCAGTGACTTGATCACCGGGATGCCGCCGGCCACGGCGGCCTCGAAGGCGACGATCACGCCCTTCTCGTGGGCCGCGGTGAAGATCTCGTTGCCGTGCACGGCGATCAGCGCCTTGTTGGCGGTGACCACGTGCTTGCCGTTGTCGATGGCGGTGAGCACCAGCTCACGGGCCACTTCGTAGCCGCCGATCAGCTCGACCAGCACATCGATATCGGGGTTGGTGGCCACCTCGAAGACGTCGGAGGTGGTCTTGATGCCGGTGATGTCACACCCGGGGTTGGGGGTACGGAAGGCGACCTGCTCGATGACGATGGGACGCCCCGCGCGGCGAGCGATCTCGTCGGCATTGCGCGTCAGCACGTTGAAGGTTCCGCCACCGACGGTCCCCAGTCCACAGATTCCCACTCTCACCGGTTTCAATGTCTTTCCCCTCTGATTGTCATGCAAGTGTCGCAGCGTGAGTCGAGCGGCCTGCGTCGGGCCGCCCGTGGCGGTAGCGTCGCGGACCCGGTCAGTCCTCCAGGCCCAGCATGGCGGCCAGGCGCTCCGCCGGCACGTAGCCGGGCACCAGGCGGCCATCGGGCAGGACGATGGCCGGCGTCCCCTGGACGCCGAGCTCCATGCCCAGATGATACTGTGACTCGACCGGATTGTCGCAGTCGGCGGCACCCGAGAGGCGCTCCTCTCGCTTGGCCGCGCTCATCGCCTCGGTCGGGCTGTCGGCGCACCAGACCTGACGCATCACCCGCGCCCCCTCGCCATTCATGCCGGCCCGCGGAAAGGCCAGGTAGTGTACCTCGATGCCCCACTCATTGAGCCGCGGTACCTCCTCGTGGAGCTGGCGGCAGTAGGGACAGGTGGTATCGGTGAACACCGTGAGCGTGGCACGGCTCTCGCCGGCGCCGCGGAAGATCACCCGTTCCGCGTCGGGGACCCGCGCCAGGCGCGCGGCGCGCTCGGCATTGCGCCCCTGCTCGGTCAGGTTGACCAACCCCTGGCCGGCGTTCTCGTAGAGGTCCCCCACCAGAAAATGACGCCCCTCGGCATCACTGTAGAAGCTCTCGCCGGTCTCCAGGCGCACCTCGTAGAGTCCCGCCATCGGCGTCTCGCGGACGCTCTCCACCGGCATCGGCTGGCCGTTCACCGCCAGGCGCTCGGCCAACTCGACGGTTGGGTCGGCCAGGGCGAGCGGCGAGCCGGCCAGGATCGCGGCCAGCAGGCCGCCAAGGAGTGTCTGGGAGCGTGTTCTCATGATTCAGCCTCGCGGATGATGGTCGGCGTGCAGGGCTTCCAGTCGCGCCTGCGCCACATGGGTATAGATCTGCGTGGTCGAGAGGTCGCTGTGACCGAGCAGCAGCTGTACGACACGCAAGTTGGCCCCATGATTCAACAGATGGGTGGCGAAGGCATGGCGCAGGGTATGCGGCGAGAGCGGCCGGTCGATACCGGCGGCGAGCGCGTGACGCTTGAGGCGATGCCAGAAGGTCTGGCGGGTCATCGCCCGATCGCCGCGCCCGGGAAACAGCGCCGGCCGGGTGGCATCGGCCATCAGCGCCCCGCGGGCGGTGTGCAGATAGCGCTCGAGCCAGACCACCGCCTCCTCACCCAGCGGCACCAGGCGATCCTTGTCGCCCTTGCCGCGCACCCGCACCACGCCCTGGCGCAGGTTCACGGCATCGGTGGTCAGGCCCACCAGTTCCGAGACCCGCAGGCCGGCACCATAGAGCACCTCGAGCATCGTCCGGTCGCGCAGCCCCAGGCCGGTGGTCACATCGGGGGCCGCCAGCAGCCGCTCGACCTCGTCCTCCTCGAGGGTGTCGGGCAGCGCCGGGCGCACCCGGGGCAGCCGCACCTCGGCCAGCGGGTCCGCCTCGATCATGCCTGCGCCCAGCCCCCAGCGGTAGAAGCGTCGCAGGCTCGACAGCAGGCGGGCGTTGCTGCGCAGCTGGTAACCGGCCTCGCGGCGCTCGTCGAGCCAGGTCGAGAGCGCCTGCCCCCCCGGGGCCAGCAGCGACTCGCCCCGGGCCTCGAGCCGGAGCGCCCAGGCGGCGAGGTCGCGCCGATAGGCGTCCAGGGTGTTATCGCTCGCCCCCTGCTCGAGCCAGAGGCCGTCGAGGAAGGCATCGATCAGTGTGTTCGCGTCAGCGCCCGTCGGCATCCAACCTCCCGTATGTGCCGTCCCCTACAACGAAAACCCCGCCCCGCGACAGCGGTGACGGGGTTTCGCGGTCGGTGCGGGGCGCGAGCCCCGGCACCGCAAGCCGGCAGCTCAGGCCAGCTTTTCCTTGATGCGGGCGGACTTGCCGCTGCGCTCGCGGAGGTAGTACAGCTTGGCCTGGCGCACGTCGCCGCGGCGCTTGACGCTGATGGAGTCGACCAGCGGGCTGTAGGTCTGGAAGGTCCGCTCGACGCCGACACCGTGGGAGATCTTGCGCACGGTGAAGGCGGAGTTCAGGCCGCGGTTGCGCTTGCCGATGACCACGCCTTCGAAGGCCTGCAGACGCTCGCGGTTGCCTTCCTTGACCTTGACCTGCACGACCACGGTGTCACCCGGGGCGAAGGCCGGGACTTCCTTGCTCATCTGCTCGGCTTCGAGCGCCTGGATCACCTTGTTCTTGCTGCTCATGACACTAACTCCTCGATAACGTGATCCGCCGGATCCGGTTCGTTGCCGGCGAATCGTGATCCCGGCGCCCGAGCCGAGGCTCGAGAGCGCGGGAGATGATGGGTGACACGGGTCCACACGGCCCCAGGGGCTCGTCGCGTCCCGCACCTCCGCCCTGACCTACCTGGTGGACAGAGCGTATTCCTCGATGAACTCCGCGAGCAGCCGCTGCTGCTCGGCGCTCAACTCCCTGCCCTCGAGCAGGTCGGGGCGACGCAGCCAGGTGCGCCCCAGGGACTGCTTCAGCCGCCAGCGCCGGATGGCACCGTGATGGCCGCTGAGCAGGACCTCCGGCACTCGCCGCCCGTCGATCTCCTCGGGGCGGGTATAGTGCGGGCAGTCCAGCAGCCCGTCGTTGAAGGAGTCCTCGACCGCGGAATCCTGATGGCCCAGAACCCCGGGCATCAGCCTGGCCGCGGCATCGATCAGCACCATGGCCGGCAGCTCGCCGCCGCTGAGCACATAGTCACCGATCGACCACTCCTCATCGATGTCGCTCTCCACCACACGCTCATCGATGCCTTCATAGCGCCCGGCCACCACCACCAGGGGGGGGCCCGAGGCCAGTTCCTGCACACCGGCCTGATCGAGCCGGCGCCCCTGGGGCGACAGGTAGATCACCCTGGGGCGCTGACCGGTGGTCCGTTCGGCCCGCTCGCGGGCGGCATAGATCGCCGCGCGCAGGGTGTCGACCTTCATCAGCATGCCGGGGCCACCGCCGTAGGGGCGGTCATCCACGGTGCGGTGGCGGTCGGTGGCGTAGTCGCGGGGGTTCCAGAACTCCAGCGCGATGCGCCCCTTCTCCACCGCCCTCCCGGTGACGCCGTGGCGGGTGATCGCCTCGAACATCTCGGGAAACAGCGACACGACGCCGATCCACATGCCCTGCTCACTCCCCGCGCCGGGGGACTTCGAGTCCGAGCCGGGACTCAAAATTCGGGGTCCCAGTCGACGCGCATCACGCCGGCCTCGAGGTCCACGTCCAGCACCACCTCATCGGGCAGGAAGGGCAGCAGCCGCTCGCGATCGTCGATGGCCTCGGCGTCCCGCCCCTTCACGACCATGACGTCGTTGGCACCGGTCTCGAACAGGTAGGCGACGTGCCCCAGGACCACGCCCTCGCGGGTCACCACCTTCAACCCCTCCAGCTGATACCAGTAGTAGTCATCGTCGGGGAGCTCGGGCAGTTCCGCCTTGGGCAGCAGGATCTCGGCACCGGCCAGCGCCTCGGCCGCCTCACGACCATCGACGCCTTCGAGCAGGGCCACCAGGCCCTTGCCGTGCCGGCGCCCCTGGAGCAACCGCCGGCGCTCGAGTCGACCACCATGCCGCAGCACCCACTCGGCATAGTCGAGGATGCCTTCCATCGGGCCGGTGTACGAATACACCTTGAGCCAGCCCTTCACACCATAGGGGCTGGTCAGCTTGCCCAGCACCACATGATCGTCGCTCGGCTGCGCTTGCGCGTTTTCGCTCATCGACGACCCCGTGACGGCACTTCAGGCACACAAGTCAGGCCCCTCAGGCCTGCTTGCGTGCTTCCTTGACCAGCTCGGCGACACGGTCGGAGAGCTGCGCACCCTGGCCCTGCCAGTGAGCGATGCGATCCAGGTCGATGCGCAGACGCTCTTCCTGACCGCGGGCGATCGGGTTGAAGAAGCCCAGGCGCTCGATGAAGCGGCCATCGCGGGCGTTGCGTGAATCGGATACGGTCAGGTGGTAGAAGGGACGCTTCTTGGCGCCACCACGTGCCAGACGAATGGTAACCATGGCGTAGTCTGTCCTTCGGTTGAGGTTACGGTTGACGCTGCTGGGCCGCGGCATGTGAGCCACGGGCCTTCAACATTGCTTCTCGGAACGTTGTCCGTTCCAAACACGGCTGCTCGGGAAGCGGGCCGCAGGCCCGGCTTCGGGCATTCGGTCACGACGGCGGCCGCGAACTATCGCGGTCCTGCCAGTGAAGAGGCAGCATTCTACGGAAAACAGCCCCGCTTGGGAACCTTTTTCCCGCACCGGCCGGGGCTCAGCGCCAGGGGAAGCCGCCGGGCCCACCCATGCCCCCCGGACCACCGGGGCCGCCGCCGCCCATCATGCCGGACATGCCACGCATCATGTTCTGCATGCCGCCCTTCTTGCCCGCCTTCTTCATCATCTTCTGCATCTGCTTGTGCTGCTTGAGCAGGCGGTTGAGGTCGGGCACCTGCAGGCCGGCACCGGCGGCGATACGCCGCTTGCGCGAGCCGTTGATGATCTCCGGGCGGCGGCGCTCCTGGGGAGTCATGGAGTTGATCAGCGCCTCGAGCTTGCCGAGTTCCTTCTCGGGACCGGGCCCCTGGGCCATCTCGGCCATCTGGCCCATGCCGGGCAGCTTGCCGAGCAGGCCGCCCATGCCGCCCATCTTCTTGAGCTGCTGCAGTTGGTCGCGAAAGTCCTCGAGGTCGAACCCCTGGCCCTTCTTGACCTTCTTGGCCAGTTTCTCGGCCTTCTTCTTGTCGACGGTGCGCTCGGCTTCCTCGATCAGCGACAGCACGTCGCCCATGCCGAGGATGCGCGAGGCGACACGATCCGGGTGGAACGGCTCGAGGGCATCGACCTTCTCGCCCACCCCCATGAACCGGATCGGCTTGCCGGTGACATGACGCACCGAAAGCGCCGCCCCGCCGCGCGCGTCACCGTCGGCCTTGGTCAGGATCACCCCGGTCAGCGGCAGGGCATCGGCAAAGGCCTTGGCGGTGTTGGCGGCATCCTGGCCGGTCATGGCGTCGACCACGAACAGCGTCTCCTGGGGCGCCACGGCCTTATGCAGCGCCTGGATCTCGGCCATCATCGCCTCGTCGATGGCCAGGCGGCCGGCGGTATCGACGAGCACCACGTCATGGAACTGGATCTTGGCATGCTTGATCGCCGCCTCGGCGATGGCCACCGGCTGCTGGTCGCTGCGCGAGGGGAAGAAGTCGACCCCCACCTCGGCGGCCAGGGTCTCGAGCTGGTCGATGGCCGCGGGACGGTAGACGTCCGCCGAGACCACCAGCACCTTCTTCTTCTCGCGCTCCTTGAGATAACGCGCCAGCTTGGCCACGGAAGTGGTCTTGCCCGCCCCCTGCAGGCCCGCCATCAGCACCACCGCGGGGGAGCCCTTGAGCGCGAGCCCCTCGTTGACCTCGCCCATGACCGCCTCCAGCTCCTGCTGGACGATCTTGACGAACTGCTGGCCCGGCGAGAGGCTCTGCGACACCTCCTGCCCCACGGCACGCTCGCGCACCCGCTCGATGAACGCCTTGACCACCGGCAGCGCGACGTCGGCCTCGAGCAGCGCGCGGCGCACCTCGCGCAGGGTGTCCTTGACGTTCTCTTCGGTCAGGCGCGCCTGACCCTTGATCGACTTGAGCGTCTGCGACAGACGCTCGCTGAGATTCTGGAACATTGGCCTCTCCAGTGGCGACGGCCCGAATATGGACAACGATTATACGCCCTGTGACCGCGAGTCTCCATGCGGGACGCCGGCAAGCGGCACGGTCTGTGCGCAACCCGGGGGATTGGGTATAGTAGCGGCACGCTGTTCAATCACCATCAGGCGCTCGCGAAGGCGCATGGAAAGCAATCGATGCAGGCGCTGCCCCTGGCCATCCTGGCCTTCATCCTCTACGTCGCCGCCGCCTCCTGGCAGGCGCTGACCCTGATGCGACGGGTCCCACCGCGTCCCGCGCTGGTACGCGGCCTGGGCATGCTGGGGCTGCTCTGCCACCTGCCGCTGGCCGCCGGGCTCTTCGGCCAGGGCCAGGCAGTGCTGCCCGGGCTCTCCACCAGCGCCATCGTGGCCGGCGCCGTGGTGGTGCTGTTGCTGATCGTGGTCAGCTTCTTCAAGCCGGTGCTCAACGCCGCCGTGGGACTCTTCCCGCTAGCCGGCGCGGTGCTGCTGCTGGCGACGGGCCTGCCCAGCCCCGAGCGCACGGGCGGCCTGACGCCGGGCATCGCCCTGCACGCCCTGAGCTCGGTGCTGGCCTTCGCCGTGCTGGCCATCGCCGCCGTTCAGGCGGTGCTGCTCGGCGTGCAGAACCAGGCGCTGCGCCACCACCACACCCGTGGCGTCGTCCAGGCCCTGCCGCCGCTGACCACCATGGAGCGGATCCTCTTCGAGCTGATCTGGGCCGGCCTGGCCCTGCTGACCCTGTCGATCGCCAGCGGCTTCCTGTTCGTCGAGAACATGTTCGCCCAGCACCTGGCCCACAAGACCATTCTCTCGCTGGCGGCCTGGGTGATCTTCTCGGTGCTGCTGTTCAGCCACCATCGGCTGGGCTGGCGGGGCATGCGCGCGGTACGCTGGACCCTGGGCGGCTGCACCGTGCTGCTGCTGGCCTATTTCGGCAGCAAGTTCGTGCTCGAGGTCGTGCTGAGCCGCGGCTGAGCCGGCGCCCCCGAACGCCTTGACACTGCCGGGGCGAGTCCCTACAACTCGAGCCTGATACGCCATTGAGGATGCTTCGACTTGAGCGACGACTTCCCACTGGGATTGCTGTTCGGCCTGCTGTTCCTGCTCATCTGCCTATCCGCCTTCTTCTCCAGCTCCGAGACCGGCATGATGTCGATCAACCGCTACCGCCTGAGCCACCAGGCCAACAGCGGCGAGTCACGCGCCCTGCGGGTGGTCCGACTGCTCTCGCGACCCGACCGCCTGATCGGCGTGATCCTGATCGGCAACAACCTGGTCAACAACCTGGCTGCCGCCATCGCCACGGTACTGGCCATCCATTTCTTCGGTGAGGTCACCGGCCCCGCCGTTGCCCCCCTGGTGCTGACCATCGTGATCCTCATCTTCGCCGAGGTCACCCCCAAGACCTATGCTGCCGTGAAACCCGAGCGCATCGCCTACCCCGCCTCGCTGGTCCTGGAACCGCTGCTCAAGCTGCTCTATCCGCTGGTGTGGCTGGTCAACGTCATCTCCAACGGCCTGCTGCGCCTGCTCGGCGTGAAGAACATCGACGGCAGCGCCGACAACCTGACCCGCGACGAGCTGCGCACCGTGGTGCACGAGGCCGGCACCCTGATCCCCCATCGCCACCAGGCGATGCTGCTGTCGATCCTCGACCTCGAGAACGTCACCGTGAACGACATCATGGTCCCGCGTCACGAGGTGATGGGCATCGACCTCGACGACGACCTGGAGGAGATCCTGACCCGGATCCGCACCAGCCAGCACACCCGGGTGCCGGTCTACAAGGGCGACATCAACAACATCATCGGCATGCTGCACCTGCGCAACGCGGCGCGCTTCCTCTCCCGCGACGAGGTGACCAAGGCCGCCATCGTGCAGGAGGCCCGGGAGCCCTACTTCATTCCCGAGTCCACCCCGCTGCATACCCAGTTGCTCAACTTCCAGAAGCAGAAGCGCCGGATCGGTATCGTGGTCGACGAGTACGGCGACGTGGAGGGGCTGGTGACCCTCGAGGATATCCTCGAGGAGATCGTCGGCGAGTTCACCACCGACGTGGCGGGCCTGGATCAGGAGATCCACCTGCAGGACGACGGTAGCCACGTGATCGACGGCACCGCCAACATCCGCGATATCAACAAGGCGCTGGGCTGGCAGCTGCCCACCGACGGCCCGAAGACGCTCAACGGCCTGATCCTCGAGCACCTGGAGGCCTTCCCCGACGGGCCCGCCTGCCTGCAGATCGGCAGCGTGAGGATGGAGATCCTCGAGGTACGCGACAACCTGATCACCGCCGCCCGCTGCTGGACGCCGCCACGCCGCCCCGCCAGGCAGCGCTGAGCCGTGTCCGAAAAGTCGGCGCAGCCATCAGCGTCGCGCCACGGCCTCGTTCGAGCGCCGCTCGGCCCACTGGTCGGCCTGCGCCTTGAGCAGGCGCACCCGCGCCTCGACCCGCGGCCGACTCGCCTCGTGGGGCGCCAGGGGCTCGCCGAAGTAGAGCGCCACCCTGGCCCGGAAGCGCCGCGGTGGCTTGGTCAGCGCCTTGCCGCCATGGTGCGAGGTCCAGGAACCCCACAGCCCGGACAGCCCGGCGGGAATCACCGGCACCGGATCCCGCGCCAGGATGAGCTCCAGGCCGCGCCGGAAGGGCTGCACCTCGCCGTCCGGGGTCAGCCGTCCCTCGGGAAACAGCATCACCACCTCGCCTTCGGCCAGGGCCCGGCTGACCTCCTCCAGGGCCCGGCGGATATTGCCCGGGTCGCGCCGCTCCGACTCCACGGGAATGGCACCCACCAGCCGGAACAGCCAGTTGAGCCACGGCGAATCGTAGATCGGCTTGTCCATCAGGAAGCGCAGCGGCCGACGGCTGGCGCCACCGATCACCATGGCGTCCATGAAGCTGACATGGTTGCAGACCACCACCGCGGGACCGCGGGCGGGAATGTGACCCTGGCCGCGCAGGCGCAGGCGATAGAGCAGGAAGACCACCAGGAAGACCAGCCGCCGAATGAGCGGCCTCGGCTTCCGGAGCATCCACCAGCTCCCCGTCAGCAGGACACCGGCGACCAATAGCCACAACAGGATCGTCACGTCACGTCGGGTCTGTGCTTCAGGCCGGCGAGGGTGGTGTGGAGCAGCTGATCGAGCAGCTCGCCGACCTCCAGCTGCTGCCCCTGCCAGTAACCGAGGCGCTCGTTGAGGCCGAGTTGCACCAGGCCATGAACACTGCCCCACAGGGTGCGCCCCAGCCGGCGTGCCTCCAGGTCGTCCAGGGCCGGCTGATACTCCCGGAGGGTGGCCTCGACGCGCAGGAACAGCGCCTCGATCATGTCGCTCTGGCGCTGATCGAGCTCGCCCTCCTGGGCCAGGGGATAGTCGAAGAGCAGCTGCCAGCGGTAGGCGTCGCGCTGGGCGAACTGCCAGTAGGCCCTGGCCAGGGCCCTGAGGCGCTGCTCCGGGGAGGCGCTCTCGGTCAGCGGTTCGATCACGGCACGCAGCCGTGCCAGGGTCTCGATGTTGACGTGCTGGAGCAGGTTGCCGAAGCTGCCGTAGAGCTTGAGCAGGGTACTGGGAGCACAACCGACCTCACGCGCCAGGGCACGCAGCGACAGCGTATGCGCAGGGTTCTCCTGCAGCCAGGCATCACATGCCGCCATGACCTGGGCATGGAGCGCCTCGGGCGCGTGCTGTCTGGGACGGGCCATCGATTTCCTCGCAAGATGGTGGCGGACGATGCCTACCTAGGATAGCGCAGATCGAACACTGTTTTCGACAGCTTATCGATCCATGGGTCAAACGCAAGCCCCGGGCGGAATCGCGGCCGGATCGGCGCTTTTCTCGCTCGTTCGACTTGGGTACCCTGTCGCTCCATCACCCGCGGAGTGCCCATGGCCGGCCGACTGCACATCGCCTCTCTCGACCTCGGACGCCTGCTGCCCGGCCTGGAGGTCGACGCCCCCCTGGTGACCAGCCCCAACCTGGCCCCCCGGCGGCCGCTCTCGGCGATCCGCCTCGAGGCCGGCCGGCCGCGCCTCTCCCGGCTGTTCTGGGGCCTGACACCACCCTGGCTCGAGGTGCTCGACCGCGCCCCCCACTGTGCCCGGGCGGAGTCGCTGGAGGCGCGCCCGATGTTCCGCGAGGCCTTCCACGTCCGCCGCTGCCTGGTGCCGGTCAGCGGGATCTACGTGTGGAAGTCGCAACCCCGCGCCAAGCAACCCTTCCTGGTGACCCGGGTCGACCGCGGGCCGCTGTTGCTGGCGGGACTCTGGTGCCGTTTCCACACCAGCCTGGTCGAGCACACGGACTCGCTGGCACTGATCACCGTGCCCGCCAATGCCCTGCTCGCGCCTCTCACCGACCGCCTGCCCGGCGTGATCGCCCCCCGCGACGGCCACCGCTGGCTCGAGCCCGGCACGCCGCTCGAGGCGACAAAAGCGCTGCTGACGACCGCCCCCATGGAACTGTTGGGCGCCTTTCCGGTATCAAGACGAGTCAATGATCCCGCGCATCAGGATCCGGCCTGCGCCTACCCTACCGGCCCCATGCTGCGCCGGAACCCCGTTTAAGGAGAGACGATGACCATCGCCGCCCTCAGCGCCATTGCCGCAAGACATGCCGGCATCCGGCGACCGATTCGCCCGCTCGGCCTGCTGGCCCTGGCCGGCGCCCTGCTGCTCACCCTTCCCTTCGCCCCGATCGAGGCCCAGGAACCCATCGCCGAGACGGAGGCCGTCGCCGAGGTCACCACGCCCCTGACCAGCCCTCACGACGCCCGCGATTATCGCGTGCTGATCCTGGAAAACGGCCTCACCACCCTGCTGGTCAGCGATCCCGAGGCCGACAAGGCCGCCGCCTCGATGAACGTCGGCGTGGGCAGCGCCCAGGACCCGGAGGACCTGGCGGGCCTGGCCCACTTCCTCGAGCACATGCTGTTCCTGGGCACCGACGCCTTCCCCGCGCCGGACGCCTATCAGGGCTACATCACGCGCCACGGCGGCAGCCACAACGCCTTCACCGCTCCCCAGGACACCAACTACTTCTTCGACATCGAACCCGAGGCACTACCCGGTGCCCTGGACCGCTTCAGCCGCTTCTTCGTGGCACCGCTGTTCAACGCCGACCGACTCGAGAGCGAGCGCAACATCGTCCATTCCGAGTACATGGCACGCATCCGCGACGACGGCCGCCGCGAGAACGACGTGCTCAACCAGCTACTCAACCCGGAGAACCCCACCACCGGCTTCGCCGTGGGCAGCCGTGACACCCTGACCACCTCACCCGATGGCGAACCGTCCCTGCGCGAGAGGGTGATCGACTTCTACCAGCGCTACTACGATGCCAACGTCATGCACCTGGCAGTGATCGCCCCCCAGCCGCTGGACGAGCTGGAGGCGCTGGTGGCCGAACGTTTCGCCGAGATTCCCGACCATGGGGTGTCCCGCCCGGTGATCGAGACGCCGTTGGTCACGGAGGGCAGCCTGCCGCGACGCGTCGAGATACAGTCGGTACGCGACAGCCGTCAGCTGCGCTTCCTGTTCCCGATACCCGACCCGATCCAGGAGTACCGTCACAAGCCCGCCGACCTTCTGGCGCACCTGCTGGGCCACGAGGGCGACGGCAGCCTGCTCGCCGTCCTGCGCGAGGCGGGCTGGGCCGACGGCCTCTCCGCCGGCGTCTCCCGCGGCGACGGCCGCCACGCGCTGTTCAGCGTGGGCATCAGCCTGACCCCTGCCGGGGCCGAGCGGCTCGACGAGATCGAAGCGACCCTGTTCGCCGCCGTCGAGCAGATCCGCGAGTCGCGCCTCGAGGCCTGGCGCTACGACGAGCAGGCCCGGCTGGCCGAACAGCAGTTCCGCTTCCAGCAGCACGGCTCACCGCTCAACAACGCCATGCGGCTGGCCATGAACCTGACTCGCTTCCCGGTGGAGGACGTGCAGTACGCCCCCTACCGCATGGACGGCTTCGACCGCGAGCGGACCCAGGTCTACCTGGACGCCCTGCGTCGCGACAACCTGCTGCGCCTCTACAGCGCCCCGGATGTGGAGGGCGAGCAGGTCTCGCCCTGGTTCGACGCCCCCTGGCGCGAGATCGATGACGAACCGGCCGATGCCCGTCCCCTGGTCGGCCTCGCCCTGCCCGAGCCCAACCCCTATATCGCCGAGGACCTGACGCTGCTCGAGGAGCAGCACGACCGCCCGCGCCTGGTGGTCGACGAGCCGGGCTTCACCCTGTGGCACATGAGCGACGCCACCTTCGATACGCCCACGGTGGAGTGGCGCTTCAGCCTGCAGCACCCGGCGGCCTCGGCGGGCCCCCGAGACGCCGCCCTGGCTCGGGTGCTGGCCGGCTGGCTCGACGACAGCCTCAACGAGGCCTTCTACCCGGCCCGGCTCGCCGGCCAGCACTTCGAGGCCTACGCCCATGCCCGCGGCATCACCCTGTCGTTCTCCGGCTGGCGCGACCGCCAGGACCAGCTGATGCACCGCGTGCTGGCACAGCTCCAGGACGGCGAGATCGATACCGCGACCTTCGAGCGAGTGCGCTACCGGCTGCAACGGGAGTGGCGCAATGCCCCTCAGGCGGCGCTCCACCGCCAGGCCCACCGTACCCTCGCCGAAGCCCTGGTGCGCCCCCAGTGGCCCACCGAGGCGCTACTCGAGGCGAGCCGCGAGCTCGAAGTCGACGACCTGCGCGACTACCGTGAGGCCTTCCTCACCGCGCTGCGCCTCGAGGCCATGGCAGTGGGCAACCTGGATGTCGAGCTGGCGACCCGCGAGGCCCGGCTGATGGCCGACGCCCTCTCGCCCCGCCTGACCGAGGAGCAGATTCCCGACCTGGTGCCACTGCGGGCCGACTCCGACCTGCCGGCCCTGATCCCGCTCACCACCCGCCAGGAATCACTGGTGCTGCGCTACCTGCAGGGACCGGACCGCTCGCTGGAGAGCCAGGCGCGCCTGGCGGTGCTGGGCCGGTTGATCGACACCCCCTTCTACCAGCGGCTGCGCACCGAGGAACAACTCGGCTATGTGGTCAGTGCCGGCTACTCGCCACTGATGGATGCGCCGGGCATCGGCCTGCTGGTGCAGTCGCCGGACACCGAGAGCGCAACGATCCAGGCGCGCATCGACGCCTTCCTCGACGACTTCGAGGGGCGGCTCGATGCCCTCGACGACGATGACCTGACGCCCTATCGCCAGGCCGTGCACGACAGCCTGGTGCAACGCGATACCAGCCTCTCGAGTCGCGCCAACCGGCTGTGGCAGGCGATGTCCTTCGGCGACACCGAGTTCGATCGCCGCGAGCGACTCGCCGCCCGGGCCCTGGCCGTGTCGGCCGACGACCTGCGCGAGGCCTGGTCGCGGCTGCGCGAGGCCGCCGTGGCCAACGTCACCTTCGACCCGGGCGACGAGCCCAGCGACGTGGCCGAACTGACCCGCCACCTGACGCCGATGCCGGAAGCCGACGACTGACCCGCCCACCAACGAGAAGCGCCCGGCCTGTCGGCCGGGCGCTTCTCGCGTCCTGCTCGCACGCCCCAGTCGCTGCTGCCTTCAGTCGAAAGCCTGTGGCGGCATGATGGCCTCCACATGCATCACCAGTTCCTCCAGGATCTGTCGGTCGCGGTCGCTCAACGCCTCCCGGTTGAGCCGTTCGATTTCCCGGGCGAAATCCTTGAGCGTCAGGCTGGAGAGCGCGGCGTCGTTCATGCGTGCCCAGCGGAACGCCTCCCACTGAGCCTGCTCCTCGCTCTCGAGGGTCTCCGGATAGCTGCGCGCCCGGTAGCGGAACAGCATCTCCTCGAGTCGCGGATCCTGGAAGGCGAACCGTGCCCCGACCAGGTCCCAGGGGTCGGTGTCGCGCACCCGCTGCATCTGCTGGCGATCCGAGGGCGAGAAGAAACCGCCGGCATAGAGCATCAGGTCGGGGTCCCGGGGCCCCTCCGGGGGCGGCGCGGCGAACACCTCGGCGACCCGGGCGGCGACCTCGGGTCGGGCAGACAAGTGTTTCCAGTGCTCGCGGCAGGCGGCCAGGTCCAGCCCCAGGCGGGCGACGATCTCGCCGTAGTCGCCCTGGTTGGGGCCTTCCACGTCCTTCAGGGCGCTGGCCGGGAAGAGCACCGGGCTCTTGTTGATATGGATCACCTTGAGCGGGATGCGCTCGGCGCCCTCGGCCAGGTCGTCATTGCTGACGAAGACCCGCTGTCGGATCTGCTCGGCACTGAGGTCGAACAGCGGGGCGGGATCCATGGACAGGTCGTAGACGATCACCCCGTTGGGGTTGCTCGGGTGTTCGGCCAGCGGCATCACCAGGGCACTGCAGGCGCGGCTCGCCGGATAGCGTCGCGAGATGTGCAGCAGCGGCTTGCGCCCCGGCACGTCGAGCAGCTTTGCCACCTCGCGCTTGCTGCGCAGTCGCAGCAGGTAGTCGAAGAGCTTCGGATTACGCGACTTCAGCAGTCGTGCCAGGGCGATGGTGGCGCGCACGTCGGCCAGGGCATCGTGGGCGCCGACGTGCTCGATGCCGTTGGCGGCGGTGAGCGCCTCGAGCTTGAAGCTGGGGGCTCCGTCGTCGCGCACCGGCCATTCGATGCCGGCCGGCCGCAGGGCATGGAAGGCCCGCACCACGTCAATCAGGTCCCAGCGGGAGTTGCCGTTCTGCCACTCCCGGGCATAGGGATCGAGCAGGTTACGGTAGAAGAGGTGGCGACTCACCTCGTCATCGAAGCGCAGGCTGTTGTAGCCCAGGGCACAGGTGCCCGGCTCGCTCATCAGGGCCTCGATACGGCCGGCGAACTCGGCCTCGGGCAGGCCGCGGCGACTGGCCTGCTGAGGCGTGATGCCGGTGATCAGGCAGGCCTGGGGATGGGGCAGGAAGTCATCGGCCGGCTTGCAGAACCACTCCACGGGCTCGCCGATCTCGTTGAACTCGGCATCGGTGCGGATGGCCGCGAACTGGGAGGGGCGGTCGCGGCGCGGGTCGGCACCGAAGGTCTCGTAGTCGTGCCACAGGAAGGTCAGCGGGGCGGCATGAGGCGGCGCCATGAGCAGCTCTCTCCAACGGTGCAGGCGTGAAAGCCACCAGCCTAGCACAGCCGCGTACGCCTCTCAGCCAAGAGGCTCACGCCCGGGGCAGGGTGACGTTCAGTTCCAGTACCGAGCAATTGTCCTCGCTGTCGAGACTGATGTTGATGGCATCGTCGTCGACCTGGACATAGCGGCGGATCACCTCCAGCAGCTCCTTCTCCAGCATCGGCATGTAATCCGGCTGGCCGCGCTGGCTGCGCTGGTGGGCGACGATGATCTGCAACCGCTCCTTGGCGACCGACGCGGACTTCTTGCGCTCTCTCTTCAGGAACTCGAGCAACTTCACCGGCGACCTCCTCCAAACATTCGGCTCAACAGGCCCTTCTTCTGGAACTCGTGGAAGCGCAGCGGGACCTCCTCGCCGAGCAGGCGGGCCACGGTATCGGCATAGGCCTGGCCGGCATCGCTGTCGGCATCGTGGGTGACCGGCACCCCCTGGTTCGACGCCCGCAACACCGCCTCGGACTCGGGAATCAGCCCGAGCAGGTCGATCGCCAGGATCTCGCGGATATCCTCGAGATTGAGCATGTCCCCCAGGTCGACGCGCGAGGGATTGTAGCGGGTGATCAGCAGGTGCTCACGGATCGGCTCCTCGCCACGCTCGGCCCGCCGCGTCTTGGACGCCAGCAACCCCAGGATGCGGTCGGAGTCGCGCACCGAGGAGACCTCCGGGTTGGTCACCACCACGGCCTCGTCGGCGAAGTACATCGCCAGTTGGGCGCCACGCTCGATGCCTGCCGGGGAGTCGCAGAGGATGTAGTCGAAATCCTTGCCCAGCGTCTCGAGCACCTTCTCGACACCCTCGAGGGTCAGGGCATCCTTGTCGCGGGTCTGGGAGGCCGGCAGGATATGCAGGTTGTCGACTCGCTTGTCGCGGATCAGTGCCTGGCTGAGCCCCGCCTCGCCCTGGATGACATTGACCAGGTCGTAGACCACGCGACGCTCGCACCCCATGATCAGGTCGAGGTTACGCAGCCCGACATCGAAGTCGATGACCACGGTCTTGTTGCCCCGCAGCGCCAGGCCAGTGGCAATGGCTGCCGCACTTGTTGTCTTGCCGACCCCCCCCTTGCCGGAGGTCACAACGATGATCTTGGCCAAGTTACGCATCCTGTCAGTCATGGTCAGATAAGGAATCTAGAGACGGCGAAACGCCGCCGGCCGGGCCCGCGGAGCGGGATCAGGCCAGCGACGTGATGCCCAGCTGATTGTCGCTCAGGCACACCTGGACAGACGTGCCGAGCAGGCGAGGATCGATGTCCTCGAGTCGCTTGTAGTTGCCGGCCACCGAGAGCAGCTCGGCGTGCAATTCGCGACAGAAGATACCGGCCCGGAGGTCGCCATGGATGCCCGCCAGGGCCCTGCCGCGCAGGGCACCGTAGACGTGAACGCTACCGGCGGCGAGCACCTCGGCACCGGCGTTGACGGCGCCGATCACCACCAGATCGCCATCCGGCGCCGTGACCTGCTGACCGGACCGTACCGTGCCGCGGTAGATGCGGCCGCCGCTGGCCACTCCCGGCAGGGCCCCCTGCTCGACCGTCTCGCTCGCCTCCGGCTCGCCGGTGGCCACGCTCTCCAGCGGGCGGGGCCGACTCGCCTCCTGGGGCGGGAACCAGCCCAACCCCAGCGCCCAGGCCGACTGCTTGACCGGATCGGGGCCGCCGCGCACCGCCACGGGCAGCAGCTTGTGGGCCCGGCAGACCGCGCAGATGCGCTCCAGGGCCAGGTGTGGCTCGTCGAGTTTCTCGACGTTGAGCACGACGGGGGTATGCTGAAAGAAGGCCGGAGACTGACTGAGCTTGCCGGCGAGCTGTTCCCGGATGCGCTCGGGATCGGCACTGGCCAGCTCCATGACCGTCATCGGCAGCATGCCTCCCTTGAAGGTGAACGCCATGCTGTCCCTGTCCACTTTGAGACTCATTGCCGGACTCCACGTCGGGTGATGGTCGGGGTACCCAGTCAAAGCTAAGCGAGTGACTCGCCCCCTGCAACTGATCATAAGCTCAGCGACCACCGGTTGTCAGTGTCTCCAGTCGGCCACACCCGGCATGCCCGACGGGCTTTTCCGCAGGCGCGACGCATGCTTAGATACATCCATCTCGCGGCCACACGCCGCTGCCGATGCCAACAACAAGTCTTGGGCGCCTCTCCAACTCCGGCGCTCTCACGTCAGGAAGGTCAATGTCTGGACTCTTTCGTCGCCTCTTTGCTCCTCGCTGGCAACATCCCGACCCCGGGGTTCGCCGCCAGGCCACGGCCCGCCTCGACCCGTCGCACCCCGACCAGTGCCAGGCCCTCGAACGGCTGGCCCGGGACACCGACCCCGAGGTTCGTCAGGCTGCCCTGACGCGTCTCGACGTTCCCGAGCGCCTGCTGGCCCTGCTCGACGACGCCCCCTCCCCCGAACTGCGTGCTCGCCTCGTCGCTCTGCTGACCGGACGCCAGGGGGCACTCGAGCTGGCGACCCGCATCGCCCTGACCGAACGCCTCGAGACCCCCGACCTGCTGGAGGAAATCGCCCTCCAGGGCGACAACCAGCAACTGCGCCTGGCGGCCCTGGCGCGCCTGGAGGACGAGGACGCCCTGATTCGCCAGGCCTGCGACAATGGCATCGCCGCCGTGCGCCACGCCGCCGCGACCCGGGTGACCAGCGAGACGGGCCTGGCCAGACTGGCCCAATCGGCCCGTCGCGACCGCCAGGTGATGCGCCTGGCCCGCGAGCGCCTCAACCGCCTGCGGGCCGACGCCGCCTCGCTGACCGCCGCCCGTGCGCGCCGCGAGGCACTGCTCGAGACGCTGGAGCGGCAGGCCAAGGCCACCTGGGAGCCGCTCTATGCCGGCCGCTTCCGTCACCTGGTACGCGAGTGGAATGCACTGGATGACCTGCCCGATAGCGGCCAGGAGCAGCGCTACCAGGATGCCTGCCTGCGCTGCCGCAAGGTGATCGGTGACCACGAGGCCTGGCAGCTCTCCCAGAAGGCCGACCACCAGCGCCGCGAGGATGCCGACCAGAACCGCGAGGCCCTGGTGGAGGCGCTGGAAGAGAGCCTCGATGCCCTCACCCGCAGCGAGCGTATCACCGAGCAGGACGTCGCCAGCCTGCGCGCCCAGAAGCAGTTGCTGGCCAACCGCTGGCAGACCCTCTCCGACCAGCACCTGGCCGACGAGGCCCTGCGACGACGCTATGATGCGGCGCTGGCCGGCTACGAGCGCATCGCCCAGGCCTGGGTCAGACTCGATGAGCGGGCCGAGGCTATCCATCAGGCCCTCGCCGATGGCGACGACGAGCGCCTGGCCGCCCTGGTGGAAGCCAGCGGCTGGCCCGAGGGCCTGGCCCCCGCTCCGCTGCTGGAGCGGGCTCGCCACCGCCTCGCCAGCGCCCCTGACGACGACCTGGAGAGCCGCCTGACCCGCTTTGCCGACGACCTAGCACAGCTCGAGCGCCTGCTCGAGAGCGGCGCCTTCAAGGGCGCCAGCCGTCTCCATCAACGCCTGCGCCAACAGACCGACCGCCTGCCCGAGGCCCGCATCCGGCCCCAACTGGCGACCCTCAAGCGCCTCGCGGCCCGGCTCGCCGAGTTGCGCGACTGGCGCGGCTTCGTCGCCGGCCCCAAGCGTGACCAGCTATGCCACGCCATCGACGCCCTGGCCGAGGAGACGTCGCTGACCGATGCCGAGCTCGATCGCCGCCATCGTCAACTGGTCAAGGAGTGGAAGGCGCTGGGTGACGCCGCCGCCAATCGCCAGCAGTCCGCCAGCTTCCGCGCCGCCTCGGACCGCATCCACGAGCGCCTGGCGCCCTGGCGCAAACGCCTCGATGCCGAGCGAGCACGCAACCTGGAGGCCCGCGTGGCTCTCTGCGAGCAACTCGAGACGCTGCTCGCCCAGCCCGCCAGCGAGGCCGACCCGGATGCCCTGCGCCAGATTCGCGACAAGGCGCGAGAGCAGTGGCGCCACCACTCCCCTGTCCCGCGCGATCAGGCCGAGGCCATCGGGCGCCGCTTCGGCCGCATTCGTCATGAGCTCCAGGCGCTGATCGACCGCCGCGCCGAGGAGATCGCCGTGGCCAAGCGTCAATTGATCGACCAGGCCCGGGGCCTGCTCGAAAGCGACCAGCCCGCCAGCCAGCGCGCCGAACAGGCCAAGACGCTGCAACGGCGCTGGCGAGCACTGGGTCGTGCCCCGAGAGGGGAAGAACAGGCCCTGTGGCGAGAGTTCCGCAGCCTCTGTGACGGCATCTTCGCCAGCCGCGAGGCCGAACGCGACGACCGCGCCCAACGGGCCCGGGAGCGCCTGGACGCGATGCAGACGCTGATCGATCGCCTCGATGCCTGGCACCCGGCCGACAGCCGCGATGACCAGGTACTGGAGCGCGCCATCCAGGAAGCTGCCGCCCTGGAGCCGCTCCCCTCCGGGCGCCGCACCGAAGGCATGCGCCGGCGCTGGTCGGGCATCGTCCGGGCGCGTCGCGAGCGCCTGGCGCGCCTGGCGGTGCTCGAGGAGGTGAACCGCTGGCGCGACGTCCAGCCACTCCTGGCGTCCCACCTGGAGGCCGATGCCGCCAGCCTGGCCGGGGAAGCGTATCGGGACGTCGACCCGCCGGCGGACATGACGCTACCCGAGGACATGCGCCTGGCCCATGTCCAGCGCAATGCGGCGCGCCGACAGCCCGGCGACCTCGCGGAGATAGAGGAGCGACTCGCCCGCCTGAGGGTGCACCTCTCGCTGCTTGCGGTCGGCCAGGTCAGCCACCGCGACGACCCGCTGCGCCTGGCGATCCAGGTCGAGCGGCTCAACGAGAACCTGGGACGAGACCCGTCCCGGGCGGAGGAGCTTCACGGCGTGCTGCGCGATCTGCTGGCCACCGGACCGGTCTCCCCGGCTGTCTGGGCCCGGGAGGTCGGCGAATTCGACCGCATGCTGGAGAGCCTGACCCGCCTGCCGCCCCCCTGACCCCTTGCCCTGCCGAGGCCACGAACGCGAAAGCGCGAGGCCTTGGCCCCGCGCTATCTGCTTGCCGCTTCTGCCCGCCGCCGGGGTCTCCGGCCGCGGGTGTCGAGCACGACGTTCGGGGGATCAGCCCATGAACTGGCCGCCGTTGATGTCGATGTTGGCCCCGGTGATGAAGCCGGAGTCCTTGTGGGCGAGGAAGGCGACCAGACGGCCGATCTCCTCGGGCGTCCCGTAGCGCTTGACGGGGATCGTCTCGCGAATCGCTTCGCGTACCTTCTCGGGAATCTTCATGATCATGTCGGTGGCGATGTAGCCGGGTGACACCGTGTTCACGGTGATCCCCTTGGTGGCGGTCTCCTGCGCCAACGACATGGTCAGGCCGTGCATGCCCGCCTTGGCGGCGGCGTAGTTGACCTGGCCAAACTGCCCTTTCCGGCCATTGATGGAGGAGATGTTGATGATCCGGCCGTAGCCCTCCTCCAGCATGTCCTCGATCACGCTACGGCAGGTGTTGAAGACACTGTTGAGGTTGGTGTCGATGACCTCGCGCCACTGCTCGGCGGTCATCTTCTTCAGGGTGCCGTCCCGGGTGATGCCGGCACAATTGACCAGCACACTGACGGGACCATGGGTTTCGCGAATCTCCTGTATCCCGGCCATGCAGGAATCGTAGTCGGTGAGGTCGATGCCGGACAGTGCGATATTCTCGTAGCCGTCGGCCTTCTGGGTCTCGAGCCAGGCCTTGGCCTTGTCCGGGTTGTGATATCCGGCTACTACCGTGAAACCCTCGGCGGCCAGCGAACGGCAGATTGCGGTGCCGATACCGCCGGTACCGCCGGTGACCCAGGCGACGGGTGCTTGAGTGGTCATTGACTACCTCCCTGATATTCATGACACGTTATCTGCCCGCGACCGGCTGGCCGGCCCGGGCCAGTGTTGTCTTGCCGATCACCCTCTGCGTGGCGATCATCGGCAGTATGGACCACGAGCGGCACCCCGGACGAGCGTTTGAAATCAGCCCCTTGACGCCCATCAAAAAAGATGTAAAATACGCCCCAGTCGATGCGGGGTGGAGCAGTCTGGTAGCTCGTCGGGCTCATAACCCGAAGGTCGTCGGTTCAAATCCGGCCCCCGCTACCAAATATCCGAAAAGGCCGATTCCTACGGGAGTCGGCTTTTTCGTTGGACCGACGACCGTCGTCGGTTCCCTCTCGTTTCAAGGTCAGCGGCCCCCGCTACCAAATATCGAGAAAGGCCAGAACCAACCGGTTCTGGCCTTTTTCATGCATGGCTGGAACAAGCCTGGTAGCTCGTCGGGCTCAGCCCTCCATCACCCCGGGAAGGTCGCCGCGCCCAACCCGGCCCCCGCTACCAAATATCCGAAAAGGCCGATTCCTACGGGAGTCGGCTTTTTTCGTTGGACCGACGACCGTCGTCGGTTCCCTCGCGTTTCAAGGTCAGCGGCCCCCGCTACCCCTCCCCCCTCCCCTTGATGACGGGCGCCATGCCCAGCCGGCCGACGCCCGGGAGCTTGAGCGCCGGGCGCCTCACGTCGACGCCCAGCGAGAGCCCCAGCAGGGTCAGCTCGATGCCCTCGTCGCGCCCCAGGGTCACGCCGAACACTCCGCCCCAGGCGGTGGTCACTCCCCGGCCTCCGGGGGCGGGCGCCAGCCAGCCGTCGAGCAGGTAGTCCTTGCCCACCGCGGTCACCGGGAACACCACCTCGAGCCCCGGCACCTCGCGGGCCACCCAGGCCGTGAAGCTGTTGCTGTTGGGGCCCGGCCAGGCACGATAGCTCGACGGTGCCGGATAGGACGCCACGGCCGCCTCGATATCGGCGATCATCGCCGCGGCCGCCTCACCGCGATAATCGGCCAGCAGTTCCGGGGCATTGCCATACCAGGCGCGATCGGGGGTGGCGGTCGACTGCGACACCAGGGCGGGGCGGCGCCAGCTCAGCACGTGATGCATGCGGTAGGCCTCGGCACCGACCTCCCGCGTGGCGACCCAGGTGTGCACGCCGAAGGCACCGCGCCAGCCGAAGGCGCGCGCCGCATAGACCTGCACCACCGCCTCGGGGGCTTCCAGCGCCGTCGGCGCCAGCCCCGCGGGCTCCCGATCCGCCATTCTCCAGTGGCCACCACCGTCGACCCGCTCGGTGGCCAGCATCCACAGCGGACCCGCCAGCAGCAGTGCCAGCACCAGCCCCAGACCGCTCCCCAGGTGCAGCACTCGTCTCATCGCAGGCGCCCCCCCCCTTGAAGTCCCGACCCGTCACCCGCATCTCCGGAGTAAATTCACTCTGACCCAAGGCCACTGACCATGTCCATCGTCGACCCCCGCACCGGCGAGCCGCTCGCCGTCGAGACCCCGCCCGGCGACAGCCCCACTCCGAATCGGGGCCACCCGGATGCCGAGGTGATCATCGACGTCGACCGCGAGAACATCCAGCAGTTGCTCGAATTCTCCATGCAGGTCCCGGTGCTGCTCGACTGCTGGGCCCCCTGGTGCGAGCCGTGCAAGAACCTGACACCGGTCCTCGAGAAACTGGCCCGCGAGTACCAGGGCACCTTCATCCTCGCCAAGCTGAACATCGACGAGAATCAGGAGATCGCCGCCCAGCTCGGGGTGCGTTCGGTGCCGGACGTCAAGCTGATCAGCCAGGGCGGGCTGGTCGACCACTTCCAGGGCGCGCTGCCCGAGAAACAGGTCCGCGAATGGCTCGGTCGCTACCTTCCGGCACCAGAGGATGCCCCGCCCAGCCCCGAGGAGCAGGCCGCCGAGGCGCTCGCCGCCGGCGATGCCGCCAGTGCCCGGGCACTTTACGAACAGCTGGTGCAGCAGAACCCCCAGCACTACCCCTATCAGGTGGAACTGGCCCGCGCCCTGGTGGCCGAGGGCAAGGCGGAGGATGCCAGAGGGTTGCTCGACAACCTGCCGCCGGAGGAGCGTGACGCCGCCCCGGCCCGCGGGGTGCGCGCCAGCATCGAGTTCGGCGAGGAGGCTCCCTCGGCCAAGGAGTTGGCCGCCCTGGGCGACCGAGACGACAGCGAGGCCCGCTTCAAGCGCGCCCTGCGCCGTGTGGCCGATGGCGACTACGAGGCCGGCCTGGAGTCGCTGCTGGCACTGATGAAAGCCGATCGTGCCTACGGCGACGACGCCGCGCGCAAGACCCTGCTCCGGGTCTTCGATGCCCTCGGCGCCAACCACCCCCTGACGGTGACCTATCGCCGCAAGCTGTTTGCCCTGCTCTACTGAGCGCCTCCGGCCCCGGGGCGCAGCACGGCGTCCAGGCGATCCAGCGCCGCCTCCAGTTGGGAGGCGGTGGTGCCGAAGTTGAGCCGCGCGAAACCCGGCCAGCCGAAGTCCGCCCCCTCCGAGAGCGCCACGCCTGCCCGTTCGAGAAGCACCTGCCGGGGGGACCCGGCACCCTCCAGGGCCGGTGCCTGACGCAGATCGAGCCAGGCCAGGTAGGTCGACTCCGGTGGGCTCATGAGCACGCCGGGCCACTGCGCCACCCGCTCCACCAGGGCGCGGCGATGGCCGCGCAGCACCTCGAGCAGGGCCTGCCGCCAGGGGTCGCCGTGGGCGTAGGCGGCTTCGGCGGCCACCAGCCCCAGCACGTTGCCATCCGGCTGCAGGCCGCGCACCATGGCGGCGAATCGCTGCCGCAGGCCGGCATCGGGAATCACCGCGCAGGCGGTGGTGAGGCCCGCCAGGTTGAAGGTCTTCGACGGCGCCCACAGCGTCAGGGTTCGCGAGGCGAGCTCGGGGAAGGCCGCCGCCAGCGGACGGTGGCGAGCGCCCTCGTCGAGCAGCAGGTCGCAGTGCAGTTCGTCGGAAACCACCAGCAGGTCGTGGCGCTCGACCAGGGCGGCGAGCCCCGCCAGCTCCGCGTGGCTCCAGACCCGCCCGGTGGGGTTATGGGGCTGGCACCAGAGCAGCAGCCGTGTCTCGGGGGTGATGGCCGCCTCCAGCGCCTCGAGATCGAGGCGCCAGGGCTCCCCCGGCGAGACGGGGGCGCGCAGCGCCGCCCGCTGGGGCAGTCGGCCGGTGCGCTCGGCCACCTTGAGAAACGGCGGGTAGATCGGTGTCAGCGTGAGCACCCCCTCGCCCGGCTGGGTCAGCGCCAGGCTCGCCAGGTGCAGGGCCGGCACCACGCCGGGCAACCACAGCTGCCACTCGGGCTCGATCGTCCAGCCGTAGTGCTCGGCACTCCAGTCGCAGAGGGTGTGGCGCAGCGAGTCGGGCACCAGGCCGTAGCCGTAGACGCCGTGGTCGACCCGGGCGCGCAGCGCCCCGATCACCGCCGGCGGCGAGACGAAATCCATGTCGGCGACCCACAGCGGCAGCACCTCGTCGCCGTAGCGATGCCACTTCTGCGAGGGCCAGTCCCCACCCCGTGGGTGGCGGCGCTCCACGGGCGTGGCAAAATCATAGTCCATGCGTACTCTCCCCAGTCGCAACGCCCCAGTCAGGACAGCCAAGTCGGGACCACCATCAGATGAACGAGACCATGCCGCAAAGCGGCTTCTATGCCAAGGTACGACGCGGATTGCCGGCACTGCTCGGCCAGTGGCTGCGTTTGGGCCAGGCCGACACGGATCGCCTGGCGCTGATTCTTGCCGAGACCGCACGGGTAGCCAAGCTCGGCGAACCCGAGGCGACCCCGTCGGGTGCCACCCTGATCGCCTGGAGCGCGCCCGATGCCGGCGACGCCATTCCGCTGTGGGCGGCACGCACCGCCACCTTTCTGCTGGTGCAGATGCCGGCGCGGCCGATGCCCGAGAGCGACGACGAGGCCTGCGCCTGGGCCTACTGCTGGTTGCGCAACCGCGACTTCGACAGTTTCGAGACCGCCGAACGCGCCCTGCCCGAGCATCTGCGCGACCCCCTGGGCACCGCCCTCAAGGCGGCATGGACCGACCGGCAGGGCCTACGCCTGGTCTGATCGGCGTCATGACGGCCTGCCCGGCGTCGACGCCCTCACTGGAACAAGGAACGCCCCCATGGATGTCCCTCTGAGCTGGCAGCTGGCCAAGCTGCTGGTCTCCATCGCCATGGTGCTCGGGCTCGGCGCCATCGCCGTGCGCGTCAGCCCCCGCGTCGCCGGGCTGCTCGCGGGCTATCCCCTGGGTACCGCCATCGCGCTGTTCTTCATCGGCCTGGAACTCTCACCAGCCTTCGCCGCCGAGAGTGCCGTGCATACCCTCGCGGGCTTCACGGCCACCCTCGCGCTGGGCGGCGGCTACCTGCTGTGTGGCCGCCGTGACGGCGCCCTCGGCGTGCTCGCCGGTACCGCCGGGGGCCTGGCCGCCTTCCTCCTCACCAGCCTGCTGCTGACCCAGGTCGCATTCACCCGGCTCACCGGCACCCTGACCACCCTGGTGGCCATCGTCGTCTTCCTCCGCCTCTACCGCCGGGTGCCAGACACCCGGGTCGTAGCCCGCGGCACGGTCGCCTGGCCGGCCCTGGCACTGCGTGCCCTGCTCGCCGCCACGCTCATCTTCGCCATTACCGGCTTGGCCCATGTGCTGCCGGCGGCCTGGGCCGGCGTGATGGCGGCCTTCCCGATCACCATGTACCCCTTTCTGGTGATTCTCCACCTGGCCCACGGCCCCGCCCCGGTGGCCACGGTGATCAAGCACTATCCGGCCGGGCTCGGCTCCCTGCTCGCCTACGCCCTGTGCGTCTCGCTGACCTACGACACCCTGGGGCTGGCGTTGGGTACCCTGTCCGGTTTCCTGGTCGCCACCCTGTGGCTGCTCGGCTGGACCCGCCTGCAGGCCTGGTGGGCCGCACGGCTCGCCACGAAGACTTGACCGAGCGCTTGCTAGGGATAAAGCTGTCCTATCGAATCCGACCACGCTCACCCGACGAGGAACTCCCGATGTTCGTGCGCACCATCGAGCCCGCCTTCTACGACACCGATGCCCTGGGCCACGTCAACAACACCCGGTTGCCGGCCTGGTTCGAGCTGGCCCGCAACGACCTCTTCCGGCTCTTCACCCCGGACCTGGACCCGCGCAAGTGGCGACTGATCATGGCGAGGATGGAGGTCGACTACCGGGCCGAGCTTCAGTACGGCAGCGAAATCGAGATCCGCACCTACGTCTCGCGGCTCGGCAACAGCTCCTTCACGGTGAGCCAGGAGGCGCAGCAGAACGGTCAGTTGACCAACCTGGGCCATACGGTGATGGTACACTTCGATCACCAGGCCAAGCGCGCCATCCCCATCGAGGGCGAGCTGCGCGATTCACTGGAGGCCCACCTGCAGGAGGAGCCAGCGGACGCATGACGCCGGCGGTCAAGGCGCTGGAGAAGGCCGGAGCGACCTTCACCCTTGCCAGCTACGAACACGATCCACGTACGCCGGCCTACGGCGAAGAGGCCGCCCGCGCCCTCGGTCTGTCGCCCGACGAGGTGTTCAAGACCCTGCTCGCCCGCCTCGACGACGGCCGTCTGGTGGTGGCCATCGTGCCGGTCTCGGGCCAGCTCGACCTCAAGGCCCTGGCGAGGGTGGCCGGCGCCCGCAAGGCGGTCCTGGCCGAGGCATCAGCAGCCGAGCGCGCCACCGGCTACGTACTCGGTGGCATCAGCCCGCTGGGACAGAAGAAGCGTCTGCCCACCTTCCTCGACGCCAGCGCCGACGGGTTCGCGGCGATCCATGTCAGCGGTGGACGCCGCGGGCTGGAGATTCGCCTGGCCCCGCGGGACCTGATGCGCCTCACCGGAGCACGCCTGGTCGCGCTCGCCAGGGCCTGAACGCCGGCGAGCCGAATCGAGCCCTGCGCTGTCCCATGGATACACCCCGGCAAGGGCCGGGATACCCCCACGACAGGAGCCGGTCATGGCCATCCGCTACGACCTCTGGCTGGACCCCGACAACGTCGCCCGCCACCGCGCCGTGGAGGCGGACCTGATCCGCTTCTTCATGGAGCGTTTCGCCGACTACCCGCACATCCGCTTGTTCGGCGCCGATCCTTACGATTATGATGCGCCGTTCAATCGCCTCCATGACGTGCTGATGGCCAGGGCGGGCGAGTACTGCGAGCGGCAGTGGCACTATGTGCCGACGCCCGAGCAGCTCACCCGCGCCTTCTTCCTGGCCGTCGGCCGTTCGAACAAGTTTGTACGGGACCCCGACGATGGTGATCCGCACCGACCAGACTCCTGACGAGCGCCAGCTGGCCATCATCGCCGAGCAGCTGGGCCGCGCCCCGCGGGGCATCGAGGCCGTTGCGGCCACCGATGGCGACGGCACCCCACTGGTGCTGCGCATGGCCCCCATCGTCGACGGCAAGCCCTTCCCGACCCTCTACTGGCTCAGTTCCGAGCGCCTCAAGGTCGAGCTCTCGCATATCGAGGCCGCCGGTGTGATCAAGCGGCTCGAGACCCGGCTGCAGGACGACCCCGACTTCCTCGCCGCCTACCACCGTAGCCATCGCGACTACGTCACGGCGCGCTGGCGCTTCATGAGCGAGGCGCAGGAGGCCGACGTCATCCGCCGGGGCTACGACGGCGTGCTCCGCGAGCGTGGCATCGGCGGCATCGGCAACTGGGACCAGGTGCGTTGCCTGCATACCCAGTATGCCCACCACCTGTGCGGCGACAACGTCATCGGCCAGTGGCTGGATGCCGAGTACGGGGTCGCCGACTGCCTGTCCTGAGCCCCCCCGTTCCCATCAACCCGAAGAACCACTCCCCAGAGAAGGAACCCCTGCATGTACGTCGATACCCATGTGATTGCCAGCCTCGCCCTGATCGCCAGTATGGTGGTGATCACCGGCGTGGGCATCTCGCTGCTGCGCCAGGCCATGAAGCACGACGCGGTCCGTGGCTCGCGCTGAACCGAACTGCCGGCCATCACCTTGCGAAGGGCGCCATGTCGGCGCCCTTCGCGCATTCGGGGAGACGGGAACAGGGCACGGGCTTCCGAGACCACCGCCGCGGCGCTAGGATGGACACCTTGCCAAGGAGAAGAGCATGTCGAGATTCTGCGTCTACCTGGGCTCACGCGACGGCCGTGACCCGCAATTCCTCGAGGCCACCCGGCAACTGGGCGGCGAACTCGCCCGTCGCGGCCACACCCTGGTCTACGGCGGGGCACGCATCGGCCTGATGGGTGCCCTGGCCGATGCCGTCATGGCCGGAGGGGGTACCGCGATCGGCGTGATGCCCGACCACCTGGTGGAGCGCGAGCAGGCCCACCATGCCCTCAGCGAGCTGATCCGGGTGCGCAACATGCACGAGCGCAAGGCGAGCATGGCCGCCCATGCCGACGCCTTCATCGTGCTGCCCGGCGGCATCGGCACCCTGGAGGAGTTCTTCGAAGCCTGGACCTGGCACTACCTGGGCCTGCACGACAAGCCGATCGGTGTGCTCGACACCGGTGGCTTCTATTCCCCGCTGCTGGCCTTTCTCGACAGCACCGTGGAGCACGGTTTCCTCAACGGCCGCACCCGGGCCGAGCTGATCGATGCTACCGAACCCGCCGCCCTGCTCGACGCCCTGGAGGCGCAACTGGCGGCCATCGCCTGAGACTCCCATTCATGCCCCAAGGAGCCAACGCCATGCACGCCATCACCCTCGACGGAGAACGCCTGCGCTGGCAGGAGGTCACCGGACCGGGCCCGCTGGAGAGTCGCCAGGTACGCCTCCGCGTGGCCTGGGCCGGGGTCAACCGCGCCGACCTGATGCAGCGCGCCGGGCACTATCCGCCCCCGCCCGGGGCGAGCGAGACCCTCGGGCTCGAGGTCAGCGGCATCGTGACCGAGGCCGGCCCCGGCGTCGAGGGCCTGCGGGTGGGCGACAGGGTCTGTGCGCTGCTCGCGGGGGGCGGCTACGCCGAGGAAGTGGTGGTCGACGCCCGCCAGCTGCTGCCGCTTCCCGAGGGCTTCGACCTGTGCCAAGCCGCGGCGCTGCCCGAGGTCTACGCCACCGCCTGGCTCAACCTGTTCATGGAGGGGGCCCTGGCGGCAGGGGAACGGGTGCTGCTGCATGCCGGCGCCAGCGGCGTGGGTACGGCCGCCATCCAGCTGTGTCGGGCCTTCGGCCATCCCTGCTTCGTCACCGTGGGCAGCGAAGAGAAACTCGCGGCGTGCCGCGCCCTGGGCGCCGAAGCGGGCTGGAACCGCCACGACGGCAGTTTCGCCGAGGCGGTGAAGGCCTGGGGCGGCGCCGACTTGATCCTCGACCCGGTAGGCGCGAGCTATCTCGCCGACAACCAACGGGTACTCAACGCCGATGGCCGCCTGGTGCTGATCGGGCTGATGGGCGGGCGGAGCGCCGAGCTGGACCTGGGACGGATGCTGATGAAGCGCCAGCGGCTGATCGGCTCGACCCTGCGCGCCAAGCCGCCGGCGGCCAAGGGCGCCATCCTGGCTGCCCTGCAGACCCAGGTCTGGCCGAGGCTGGCCAGCGGCGAACTCGAGCCGCTGATCGACCGCACCTGGCCCATCACCGAGGCCGAAGCGGCCCACGAACACGTGAAGCGGGATGCCAATATCGGCAAGGTACTGCTGTCGGTCAGCGGCGAGAGGTAGGGAGGGCCGATTCAGGCCTCATCGGCGAGCTCGCGGGTCCGCTGGTAGGTGAGCTGCAGCAGGCGGGCGTCGTCGCCGGCGCGGTGGCGATGGATACCCAGCTCGCGCACCAGGGCTTCCTTGGTGGTCTTCCACAGCCGCAATTGCTCGTCGCTGAGCAGCATGCGCAGCGCCTCGAGACGAAACGCCGGCAACATGCCGGCATGGTGGAAGAGCAGCGATAGCCAGGTATTGTCGTAACCCCAGCTGTCGCTGTAGGCGAGCCCCACCTCGACCAGTTCGTCGTTGAGCCAGCACGCCACCTGACGCACCGGGTACCCCTCGCGCTCCAGCCGGCCACGACTGATCCCGTGCAGCAGCTCCGCCTTGGGATCCCAGTGGGTCCACTCCGGCAGGGGCTGCACGAGGAAGGCGCAGGTGCTGCCATCGGAACGGGCCAGGCCGACCTCGATGGGGTAACTGCCACGCCCGAAACCGGACGCTTCGATATCCAGCAGTGTCGGTAGCGTCACGGGAAGGCGGATCCTCGAGGTAGGCACCGGGTCGATGGCAAGGGCCGTGGAGGCCCGCGAATGACCTAGTGTCGCGTCTGGGCTTCCGTGCTGTCCAGCGGGTCGGTGAAGCCCGCCTGGCGATCGGCCAGCCGCTGCCAGTAATCGGCGCGCTCGGCATCCACCGGCAGGCCGAGTTCGCCCTGACGGTAGGCCTTGGCCAGGCGGCCGGCGGCCAGGGGGTGGCCGGCCTCGCCGGCGCGGGCGTACCAGGTCACGGCGTGATCATCACGGCGCGGGTAAAGGGCACACCCGTGCTCATGAATCTGTCCGGCCTGGTATTGGGCGCGGGTATCCCCGGCATGGGCCGCCTCGAGCACGTAGCGGGCGCCTCGCGCCTTGTCCTGGGGGCTGACGCCGCGATGGAAGAGCATGTGCCCGTAGAGCGACAGCGCCGCCGGGTGGCCGGCATCGGCGCAGCGCTGGAAGAGGTGCATGGTCAGCTTCTGGGTACGCGGCGAACGAGGCAGCCAGCGTGTATGGAACAGCTGCTCCGCCAGACGGTATTCGAGCCGGGTGAACAGTGATGATGCCTGAGGCATGGCAAGCAACCCTGGTCCTGTGGTGCCGAAGACGACATCGCCCACTACCCTGTGTGCGGCGTCATTCGCATACGGTGACGACTGCCCTGCGGTCTCCGCCGGGGCAACGGGCCGCAAGCATACGCCCGCCCCGGCGGCGACTCAACCCCCTGCATTTGCTGCCTTGGTCGCCCTGCCGCTACCATGCCGATTCCGGACCAGACGTTTCCAAGACACAAGAGCCTTGCAAGGGGAATGACGGATGCAGACGCGACCGCTTGGCGACACCGGCATCGAGGTCAGCCGACTCTGCCTGGGCACCATGACCTTCGGCGAGCAGAACAGCGAGGCCGACGCCCACGAGCAGCTCGACCGGGCCGTGGCCTTCGGTATCAACTTCATCGACACGGCCGAGATGTATCCGGTGCCGCCGAAGGCAGAGACCCAGGGGCGCACGGAAGCCTACATCGGCAGCTGGCTGAAGCGCCGCAGCTCCCGCGACGACATCATCCTCGCCACCAAGGCCACCGGCCCGGGCCTGGAGCATGTGCGTGGCGGGCCGCGCCTGACCCGCGAGCACCTCCGGCAGGCCATCGACGAGAGCCTCTCCCGCCTGCAGACCGACTACGTCGACCTCTACCAGCTGCACTGGCCGGATCGTCGCGCCAACTTCTTCGGACGGCTCGGCTACGAGCACGACGAGGAGGAGGACAGCACGCCTCTCGAGGAAACGCTCTCGGCGCTCAAGGAGTTGGTGGACGCCGGCAAGGTCCGCGCCATCGGACTGTCCAACGACACGCCCTGGGGGGTCATGCGTGCCCTGCACCTCGCCGAGACCCTCGGCCTGCCACGAGTCGCGAGCATCCAGAACCCCTATAACCTGCTCAACCGCACCTTCGAGGTGGGCCTGGCCGAGATCGCCCATCGCGAAAACGTGGGGCTGCTGGCCTACTCGCCGCTGGCCTTCGGCATGCTCTCCGGCAAGTACCTCGACGGCGCTCGACCCGCAGGCGCCCGCCTCACCCTCTTCGAACGCTTCCAGCGCTACACCAACCCGCTCGCCAAAGAGGCGACCCGGGCCTACGTCGAGATCGCCCGGAGCTACGACCTCGACCCGGCGCAGATGGCCCTGGCGTTCGTCAATTCGCGCAGCTTTCTTACCAGCAACATCATCGGCGCCACCACCATGGAGCAGTTGGAAGACGACCTGGCGAGCGAAGCGCTCAGGCTCGAGCAAGGCGTACTGGACGCCATCGAGGAGGTGCATCGACGCCTGCCTAACCCCGCGCCCTGACCCCGTCGAGACAATGCGGCGGGCTATCGAGGCGATAGCCCACGGCAGGCGGGCGGCTTGGTATACTCGGGGCATCGCCGACAGGCCCCATCCCCAGGTACAGGAGCGCCCCCATGCTGAGTGTGATCTCGCCCGCCAAGTCGCTGGACTTCGAGACACCGGCCACCACGGCCCTGCATACCGAACCGGACTTCCTCGATCGCAGCCGCGAACTGATCGAGATCCTGCGTGATTACTCCCCGCAGCGGCTCAGCGAGCTCATGGGCATCAGCGACAAGCTCGCCGGACTCAACGTGGCGCGCTTCGAGGAGTGGCACACACCCTTCACCCCCGATAACGCCAAACCCGCCGTCCAGGCCTTCAAAGGCGACGTCTACATCGGCCTGGAAGCCGACACCTTTGGCGACGACGACAATGCCTTCGCCCAGGATCACCTGCGCATCCTTTCCGGGCTCTACGGCCTGCTGCGCCCCCTCGACCTGATCCAGCCCTATCGCCTGGAGATGGGCACCCGCCTCGGCAACCCCGCCGGCAAGGATCTCTACGCCTTCTGGAAGGAGCCCCTGACCGCGGAGCTGGACAAGGCCGTGGCCGCCAGCGGCAGCCCGGTGCTCGTCAACCTGGCCTCCAATGAATACTTCAAGGCGATCGACCCCAAGCGTCTCTCGGCCAGGGTGATCACCCCGGTGTTCAAGGACGAGAAGAACGGCCAGTTCAAGATCATCAGCTTCTACGCCAAGAAGGCACGCGGCCTGATGGCCGCCTGGATGATCCGCCAACGCCTGGACGATCCGGAAGGACTCAAGGGGTTCGACGTCGCCGGCTATCGTTTCAGCGCCGCCATGTCCCACGGCGATACCCTGGTCTTCACCCGCGAGGAAGGCGCCGCCTGACGCGGCGCACCGGCCTACGCAAAGACTAGCGGGCGCGCCGAGCGACCCTTGAGGAAGTGCCGGTGGGTCTGCTTGAAGCGCTCGTCGTCGCAGCGCTGCAGCCACTCGTAGGCCACCATGTCGGCACTCACCGCCACGGCACCGGCCTGCACCATGCGCTCCCGCGCCAGGTGTGCCTCGTCGGCACGGCGACTCGCCGTGGCCTCCACCAGCCAGTAGACCTCATAGCCCGCTTCCAGCAGGCCGAGACCTGTCTGCATCACGCAGATATGGGCCTCGGCACCGCACAGCACTACCTGCCGCTTCCCGCTCTCGCCGAGCGCCGCGGCAAACTCCGGCTCCTCATGGGCGCCGAAGTGGACCTTCTGCCACCGCCGATGGTCCGGGAGCGCCGCCAGTAGCCGTGGCTCGCTACCGCCGAGCCCTTGGGGGTATTGCTCGGTGACCCACACCGGAACGGCCAGCGATGTGGCCAGCCCGCCCAGCCAGGCGGCTTCCGTTACCGCCTGATCGCCATGTTCGATGACCGGCAACAGCCCGGCCTGCAGGTCGACGATCAGCATCAGACTCTGTTCACGTATCAGGCGCATCGACGCTCTCCCGCATCATTGTTGTCGTGAGCGACCAGCATAGCCGCTAGAATGGCTCGACCTGAAGCTTACCCTGCTGCACACATCCCTGAATGGAGACCTCTGAATGCGCCATCTTCTCGTCATGCTGGTGGTCGGTGTACTGGGCTTCGGCCTCGCCGTGGAACACGCCGACGCCCGTCGCCTCGGCGGCGGCAAGAGCTTCGGCACCCAGTCCCGCACCGTGGAGCGCCCTGCTGCTGCCCCCAGCCAGGCGGCACCCACACGGCCGGGGTCCGCCCAGGCAGCCGGCTCGCGCATGCCCGGTATGCTCGGCGGCCTGCTCGCCGGCGGGCTGCTCGCCGCACTGTTCTTCGGTGGCGCCTTCGACGAACTGCGCCTGATGGATATCCTGCTGGTCGCCGGTATGGCTTTCCTGCTGTTTCGTCTGCTGGCGCGCCGTCGCCCCGCCGTGGCTGCCGGCCAAGTCGGCCAGCCGGCACCTCGCGTGCAACCCCAGGCCTTCCAGACCGACACTGCCTTCCAGGGCAGTGGCGCGCCCTTTGCCGGTGAGCCCGAATGGTTCGACCGCGAACGCTTCCTTGCCGGTGCCAAGGAGCACTTCATGACCCTGCAACGCGCCTGGGACAATAACGATTTCGCCGGCATCCAGGAGTACGTGACACCCGAGCTCTACAACCTGCTGCGTGCCGAGCGCACCGACCACCCGGCCAACAACCGCACCGAGGTCATACGCCTGTTCGCCGAGCTGGGCGCCATATGCGAGGAGGGACAGCGGGCCGAGGCCACGGTAATCTTCCATGGCATCCTCGACGAGAACGGGGAGCATAACGAGTTCAACGAGACCTGGCACCTGGTCCGCGAGCTGCGCGACGGCGCTCCCTGGTACGTGCAGGGCATCGAGCAGAACGACTGAGGGTTTGCCCCGACCGAACGACATGAGGCCGGGTGATCGCCCGGCCTCCTGCATCGATTCCTGACGACGCCCCGTGGTCAATTCCCCTCGGCGGAATCCTGGATCTCTTCGCCCATCTCCTCGACGCTCTCCCCGGCATCTTCCATTGCCTCATCGATGTTCTGGCCGGCTTCCTCGGCCGGGCCCGGGTCATCCTGACAGGCCACCAGTCCCCCGGCCATCATGGCGATCAGCAGTACCAGGCCAAACCTCTTGAGCATATCGGTCTTCATGGTCGTCTCCTCCTGAGAGCGTTATATCCACTAATGTCTTGTCATATGGGCAATCCCTTGAAGACCCTAGCCGAATTGAAGAGGCATGACCACTACCTCCTGAAACACTATGTAACTGACACGCGACAACCCAAAACTCATCGATCGGAAACGCAAAAACCCCGAACACTGAATGCCCGGGGTTTTCTCTGAAGAGGTGCCTGACGATGACTCGGGCGGCGCTCCGCTACTCTACTCGTCTCATTCTGAGACTCGCCCTTCGGGCCCGCTGAAGCGGTTCCCGTTTGTTCCCGACAAACGGGTCCGTGGGAGACCCCTGAACGACGAAACCCCGACCAATGGCCGGGGTTTCTGAAAAGGTGCCTGACGATGACCTACTCTCGCATGGGGAGACCCCACACTACCATCGGCGCTGAGCGGTTTCACT